>CAWUOA010000301.1:0-4439 GCA_963923225.1 uncultured Planctomycetaceae bacterium | reverse complement strand
GTCAGGTCCCCTCGACCTCGAGCCAGCCCCAGAGGTAGCGGCAGGCGTGGCTCCGCCACGGCCGCCAGCGCTCGGCGATCGCCTCCACACGGGCGTCGTAGCGCTCGCGGGGGACGTCGTAGAGCGTGCAGACGGCGCGGCGCAGGCCCGCGTCGCCGACGGAGAAGACGTCGTCGCGGCCGAGGCCGAAGATCAGGAACATCTCCACCGACCAGGGGCCGAAGCCCTTGATGCCCCGCAGTGCTTCGGTCGCCTTCGCGTCGTCCATGCGGCGGATGCGGCGGAAGTCGAGATCACCGTCGGCGACCCGTCGAGCGGCCTCGAGAATGAAGCGGGTCTTGCTGCCGCTCAAGCCCTGGGCGCGCAGGACGTCGGGAGGGAGCGCGGCCACCTCGGCGGCCCGCCACCCGGGGCAGATCGCCGCAGCCCGCTTCCAGATCGTCGTCGCCGCGGCGTAGGAGAGCTGCTGGCCGACGATGATCCGCGACACCGTCTCGAAGTCGGTGCGTTCGCGGTAGTACTCGCGAAGCGGGCCGACGGCGGCGATCACCTTCCGCATCACCGGATCGCGGGCGAGCGCCTTGGCGGCGGGAGTGGCCGGGGCCTTGGCCATCCTCACCTCGGCCGTTGGCGGGCGAGGCGATCGAGGGCCAGCCACTCCCCCTGGAGGATCAGCCGGTCGAAGGCCCCTTCGGCGTCGAGGCCCTCGGCACGGGCGTCGGCGAGGGCCGCGCCGATCTCGGCCGCGTCGAGCTCGATGCGGACGTCGCCGCGGATCGCGGCCACGAGCCCCGCGGCGACGTCCGGCTCCGGCTCGACGGCCAGCCAGGCGGCGACCGCGGCCCGCGGCGAGAGCCGGTCGAGCGGGGTGGCCGGGAGCGAGACGGTCCGGGAATCCTGTTCGGTCGACATGGCGGTCCTCCGTGACGGTGTCGTGCCGCGGCGACGCCTCGGCGGGCGAACTCTACGCCCCCCGCGACGCCCCGGGCAAACCGCGGCCCGTCCCGGGGCCTGGACCCCGGATTCGGAATGGCGCCGAAGTCCCCTCCCCGGCACGACTTCCGCCCGGATCACTGCCCGGCGGGGGGGGCGGACGACGGCTGCGGAAAGAGCTCTGCCAGGCGGGCGACGGTGTGGTCGACGAGCACCTGCCCCGCCTCGGGGCCCACCTCGTTGCTTTCGGCGATGGCGCTGTAGCCGCCGCCGCGCGCCGCCCGGGCGCTGGGGAGGTAGGTGCCGGGGCCGGCGAGCTGGACGACGAACGTCTGCAGGGCCGGGCTCCGTGCCTTCATGGCGATGCCGAAGTCGGTGTAGAGCTCGAACTGGTTGGTGGCCACCGCGACGTCGCCGATGCGGACGACGTGGACCTCGGTGGTGAAGGGGACGGTGTCGCCCGACTGCTGCCGCTCCCAGCGTTCGACGACGCCGCCGTGCCACCAGAGGAGCGTGGCGTTGCCGGGGCTGCCCGAGAGCTCGCGGACCTTCTCCTTGGCGAGCTCGGCCTCACGCTCGCTCACTGGCCGCCGCGGCAGGGCCACCCGGTCGACCCGGTGCTCGAGGGGGACGCTCGCCAGCTTCTCCTGCTCGGCGCCGGCGAGGGCCTCCTTCCAGCCGGCGACGATCCGTCGGGCGATCTCCTCGAGTCGCGACGTGCCGCGCAGCCGCCGCATCCGTTCCTCGGCCCCCTTGCGGAACATCAGGTGGGGCGACTGGTCGCCCGCGGCGCCGGTCCAGGCGAGGACGTGCAGCCCGTCGCCATGCTCGGCCCGCAGGCTCTCGCGGACCTGGTGCCAGAAGTCGGCGTCGATCTGGCCGTTCCCCTCCACTTCCTGCGCCGGACAGGCGACGAGGATCGTGGTCGCGAGGAGCCTGCCGTCTGGATCCCACACGAAGAGGGCGTCGAGGGCATGGTCCTCGTAGCCCTCGATCATGCGGAACTCCGCCTTGTCGGTGCCGCCGTACATCACGGCGGTGTTGTCGGCGTAGACGCTGCGCCGGTTCTGGGCGACGACGGCGTGCCCCATCCCCCAGCCCACGCGGCAGGGCCGGCGTCCCTCCCACGCCGTGCGGATCCCCTCGGCGACGCGCTCGGCGAAGAAGTCGACGTAGGCCGCCGGCTGCATCACGCCAGCCGCGGGGATGTCGTAGACCCCCTCGAGGAGCACCGGCGCCGTGTGGGTGTGGGTGGCGCTCGACACGATGCGGTCCACGGGATAGCCGGGGATCGCCTTGGCGACTTTCTCCCGGATCGCGGCGAGCGCGTCGTCGGGGATGGCGACCAGATCGCAGGCCACGAACGTCGTGGCCCCCTGCGACCGCTCCCCCTCGCGCGACTCGAGCACGAGCACCGTGGCGGTCACGGGGCTCGCGACGCCGGTGGAGATCCGCGTGTGCATCTGCCCCCACAGGGCCACCGGCCGATCGGGGGTGATGCTCACCGTGGCGGCACCGGCGACGATCTCGCCGGCACTCGCCGCGAGGGGCGCCGCGACGAGGGCGAGGACGCCGAGGATCGCGACGGCGAACGTGCGGAAGGGACGGGCGGGCATCGGTGGACTCCCGGTGGAGAGAGAGGAATCGACGCAGTCTACCGGCTGCCCCGCCGCTCAGTCGGGGGTGGCCGTGTCGGCGGCGCTCCTTGGCCGGTCGCGGAGGAGCGCCTGGACGAGGGTCGCGGCGAGGATCACGAGCCCTCCGGCGGCGGCGAGCGCCCCCGGCCGCTCCCCTGTCGCCAGCCACGCCCAGACCGGATTCATGGCCGGCTCGAGGAGCACGAGCAACGACGCCTCGACCGCCGGCACGTGGCGGACGCCGCGGGCCATGAAGAAATAGCCCAGCCCCACCTGGATCGCGCCCAAATACAAGAGCGTCGCCACGTCGCGGCCGGCCGGGGCGTGGAGCGGGCCCATGAAGGGGATCGACGCGGCGAAGGCGAGGATGTTGCCCGCCGTGACGACCGGCAGCGGGCTCTCCCGGTCGTCGCGCGACCGCGACCGCAGCGCCACCACCGTCAGCGCCCAGGTGAGGCCGGTGGTGGCGGCCAGGACGTTGCCGAGCGTCGGGTTGGGCGCGAGCGCCGAGCCTCCGGTGCGGTCGAGGAAGGCGAGCGCCATGCCCGCCACCATGGCGGCCCCCACGATCACATCGCGCGGCCGCGCCCGTTCGCCGAGGAGCACCGGCGCCAGGAGCATGAGCCACAGCGGGGCGGAGGCCTGGAGGAAGATGGCGCTTGCCGAGGTGGTGAGCTTGTTGGCCAGGGCGAAGAGCACGACCGTCGCCGCGTAGGCGATCGCCGCCAGCCACGTCCGGCCGCGCGAAAGATCCCGCGATTCCGGCAGGAGGATCAGGAGCACCGCGGCGGCCACGGCCGAGCGGAACCCCGCCACCTGCCACCCGGGGAGCGTCGTGAGCTTGATCCCCGCCCCACCGGTGGAGAAAAGCAGCGCGGCGGCGAGGACTTCGAGACGGTGACGCATCGGCGGAGGGGGATGGGGGAGCGGTCGACGCGAGGCCCGCGGGGGGATGAAGGATGGCGTCTCCCTCACTCGGTGGCGGCAGGGCGATTCACGGACACATTCTGCTTCGACAGCGCCGCCGCGGCCGCATCCGACATCGACACCATGTTTCCCAGCGAAACGTACCCCCGATGCCTGGCGAGGGCCATCGCGGCGGCGTCGGAGAGTGAGGACACGGCGTGGAGGTACAGTTCTCCACGGTGGTTTGCGAGCCCCTGGGCCACGTCGTCCGGCAAGGATGTCACTTGATCCAGAAAGAGCGTCCCCTCGTGCTTCCCCAGCGACGCCGCAGCCTCGGCCGACAGCGATTCCACGCTCGACAGCAGGAGGGAGCCCCGATGGCACGCCAACCCCGCGGCGGACTCGTCGGAAAGAGCGACGAGCCCGCCGAGATGGAGGGTCCCCTCGTTCCCCGAGAGCAAGTGCGCCACGCGGCCAGACATCGTGCGGACCCCATCGAGCGACAGGGTTCCCCGGTGGTGTCCCAGCGCGTACGCCGAGTCCTCGGAGAGGTCGGTCAGGCCGTTGAGTGAAAGGTGCCCCGCGTGTCTCGCGAGGGCTTCGGCTGCGTTGAGCGAGAGCGACGTCAGCCCGTCGAGGTACAGGGCGCTCTCATGGAAGGAAAGAAACTCGGCGCCGGAGTCGGAGAGCGTCGTCAGGCCACGGAGGTACAGGTCGCCTCGCACCCTCGATACCATGTCGAGTTGGTGATCCGTGAGCGACTCGACGCGGTTGAGTTCGAGCTCCCCCTGACGGCCGACCAGCGTCTCGGCCTGCGCGTCGGAGAGCGACGTCAGGCTGTTGAGGTACATCCCTCCCCGACAGGCCGTGATCGCCCGAAACTGGGAGTCGGTGAGCGACTTGACGCCGTTGAGGGTCACCCTGCACGAGCTTGCCCCGAGCGCTTCGGCCTGCCCGTCCGAC
>CAWUOA010000300.1:0-4443 GCA_963923225.1 uncultured Planctomycetaceae bacterium | reverse complement strand
GCGTCCGCGGCTCGTGGTCCACCAGGCATGGCCGACGCCTGCGGCCAGGCCGAGGAGCAGGAGCACGATCCGCACTTCGGGAAGGTCGCCGAAGCCGCCGGTGACGACGCCCACGACCAGCCACACCACGAACGCCGACGCGAGCCCCCGCGCGATCGACCAGGCGGCGGCGACGACGGGATCGGGACGCTGTCCGGGAAACCGTCGCTCGAGAAGGGCGACGAGCGTGCCGAGGAGGACGCACCCTGCGGCGAACCCGACGAGGAGATCCGCGTGCGCCCGGATCCTCGTCGGCACGTCGTGGGCCGGGCGGAGC
Source organism: uncultured Planctomycetaceae bacterium (assembly GCA_963923225.1). Taxonomy (GTDB): domain Bacteria; phylum Planctomycetota; class Planctomycetia; order Pirellulales; family UBA1268; genus QWOP01. Next base: position 4,127 of record CAWUOA010000300.1, on the reverse strand, counting down.
GCGACGAAGCCCAGCCAGAGAAGCGTGCCGACGAACAGGATCGACCGCCTGACGAACCTCATCGCGACGCTCCCGAACGCGTGCTCCACCGAGCCCCGTTCAGCCCTCGGCTCCCACGATACCCGCGCCGAGCCCGCCGTGCGGCGCGGAACGCGTGCCGACGGCGATTCGTCCCGGGGAAAGGCCCGGTGCGTAGGATGGAAAGCCGTCGCGTGCGGGAGTCATCCTGCGGGCCCGACACGCCGGTGGGCAGGGACGTCGATTCCCCGCCACCGCCCCGTCTGCCGACATGCCCATGGCTCCCCCCGCCGACGACCCGCGAGACGGAGCGAGTGGGCCCGGCCGGCCCTGGCATGCGGCGACGGTCGCCGACCTCGTCGCGGCACTCGCGACCGACCCCGAGCGCGGATTGTCGGCGGCGGAGGCCGAGCGGCGGCTGGGGCTGCATGGCGCCAACGAGCTCCGCGAGACCCCTCCCGAGCCGTGGTGGCGGAAGCTGCTGCGGCCGTTTCGGGAGGTCGTGGTCTGGATCCTCGTGGCCGCGGCGGGGATCGCCGGGGTCGTGGGCGACTGGGCCGACATGGCGGCGATCGTCGCCATCGTGCTGGTCAACGCCGTCATCGGCTTCCTGCAGGAGGAGCGCGCGCTGCGGGCGCTGGCCGCACTCGAGCGCCTGTCGGCGCCGGTGGCGAAGGTGGTGCGCGACGGCCGGTGGCGTCAGGTGCCGGCGGCCGCGCTCGTGCCCGGCGACCGTCTCGAGTTGGAAGCCGGCGACCGCGTCCCCGCCGACGCCCGGATCGTCGAGGCCTTCGGGCTGAAGGTCCAGGAAGCGGCGCTCACCGGGGAGAGCGAGCCGGTCGAGAAGGGGCCGTCGGGGGCGCTCGATCCGGCGACTCCCCTCGGCGACCGCCGGTCGATGGTGCATGCCGGCACGGTGGTGGCCGCGGGGCGGGCCGCGGCGATCGTGGTGCTCACCGGCATGAAGACCGAGCTGGGACGGATCGCCGCGCTGCTCGACAGGATCGGGCCCGAGACGACGCCGCTCCAGCGGCGGCTCGCCGAGCTCGGGCGGATCCTGATCGCGATCTGCCTGGCGACGGTGGCGGTGATCGTCGGCCTCGACGTGTACCGCGGCGATCCGCCGAGCGACGTTCTCCTCCGGGCGGTGAGCCTGGCGGTCGCCGCCGTGCCGGAGGGGCTGCCCGCCGTCGTGACGGTGGTGCTGGCCATCGGCCTCCAGCGTCTGGTGGCCCGCAACGCCCTGGTTCGTCGGCTGCCGAGCGTCGAGACCCTCGGCAGCGTGACGGTGATCTGCACCGACAAGACCGGCACGCTGACCCGCAACGAGATGACCGTCCGGGAGATCGCGACCGCGGCCCGTCGCTACGGGGTGACCGGCGGCGGCTACGCGCCCCACGGCGACTTCCTGCCCGTCGACGGGACGGGGCATGGCAGGCATCCGGTCAGCCCCCTGGCGGAGGCCGATCTCGGTCGTTCGCTCGCCATCGCGGCGCGGTGCGGCAATGCGTCGGTGCAGCCCGACCGCGACGGCGTCTGGCGGGCGGTGGGGGATCCCACCGAGGCGGCGCTCGTCGTCGCCGCGATGAAAGGGGGGGCGATCGACGCCGCCCGGGGGGAGTCGGTCGTCTTCGAGTTGCCGTTCGACTCCGACCGACGGCGCATGAGCGTGGTCGTGGCCCGTTCGGACGGGCGCCGCACGCTCGAGACCAAAGGGGCCACGGAGACCGTGCTGCCGCGCTGCGTCGCCGAGCTCCGCGGCGGCATCGTCGTGCCCCTGGATGACAGGAGACGGGAGGAGCTGCTCGCCGCCGCCGCCGCCATGGCCGACCGGGCGCTGCGGGTCCTTTCCCTGGCCTGCCGCGACCTGGCCGGCGGCGAGCCGATCGACGGCCCTCCCGAGTCGCTCGAGCGGGATCTCGTGCACGTCGGTCTGGTGGGCATGATCGATCCCCCCCGTGACGAGGCGCGCGCGGCGGTGCGCACCTGCCGCACCGCCGGCATCCGACCGGTGATGATCACGGGGGACCATCCGGCGACCGCCCTGGCGATCGCGAAGGAGCTGGGGCTGGCAGGCGAGGCCGAGGGCGTGATGACCGGTGCCGAGCTCGACGCCCTCCCCGCACGGGGGCTGGAGGAGGCGGTCTCGTCGGTCGCCGTGTACGCCCGGGTCACCGCGGAGCACAAGCTCCGCGTGGTCGAGGCCTGGCAGCGACGCGGACAGGTGGTGGCGATGACCGGCGACGGGGTCAACGACGCTCCCGCCGTGCGGGCCGCCGACATCGGCATCGCCATGGGCCTCGCCGGCACCGACGTGACGAAGGAGGCGTCCGACATGGTGCTCATGGACGACAATTTCGCGTCGATCGTGAACGCCGTGGAGGAGGGGCGCGGCATCTACGACAACGTGCAGAAGTTCATCCATTACCTGCTCTCGTGCAACGTCGGCGAGGTGTCGCTGATGCTCGTGGCGGCGATGGCCGGCTGGCCGGCGCCGCTCGCCCCGATCCAGATCCTGTGGCTCAATCTCGTCACGGACGGCCTGCCCGCCCTGGCCTTGGGCCTCGAGCCGCCCGAGCGCGACCTCATGCAGCGTCCGCCGCGGCCGCCGCAGGAGCCGGTGATCACCAGGCACCGGGGGCTCCGGATCGCGGCCCACGGAGCCTTGGTGGCCACGGCGACGCTCGCGGCGTTCTGGCTGGTGTGGAGGGGATCGCCCGATCCCGGCGCGATCGAAAGGGCCCGGACGGCCACCTTCTGCGTGGCCGCGTTCTCCCAGCTGCTCTTCGCGATCGGCTGCCGCAGCGACCGCGCCACGGCGATCGGCCTCGGCTTCTTCGGCAATCCACCGCTCCTGGTGGCGATCGCGGTGTCGGCCCTCCTGCAGGTCGTGGTGGTCACGCTCCCCACGGCCCGGTCGATGTTCGACGTGGAAGGGGGGCCGGGTGACGCCTGGCTGCTCGTGATCGGCCTGGCGGTTCTGCCGCTGGCGGTGATCGAGGCCACGAAATGGATCGGCCGCCCGGGCTGACGCGGCGTCTGCCGTGGCACTCGTCGAGGATGGCGTCAGCCATGGGGCGTGCATCGCCGGGCCCCACGGCGCGGCGCCGGGCATCTCGGCGAGTCGATCGTCAGGAGAGGGACCGATGGTGGCCGGATGCCGATGCCGTCGAAGGGCGCGATGCAGGATCCGGGGCGCACTTGCCCGCCGTGGCCACCCGTCTACCGTTCCGAGAGTCCGACACTCAACGAGGAGCAAATCGATGTCGAAGTCGTTCGTGTTCGCAGGAGCCTTCGGGCTGGCACTCGTGGGTGCCGTCGCGACGGCCGGTCAATGCGGCAAGGGGGGCGGCCGGGGACGGATTTCCCATGCCCAGCCGGTCCACCGAGCCCCCGTGTCTCACGTCCGCGTCGTGCAGAGTCCGATCGTCCACGCGACGATTCCGCAGGGTGAAGTGGTCACCGGCGTCGTCACGCACGCCTCTGCCGGCGACGTGACGGGCGAGCGGATCATCAGCGAGCGGGTCATCTCCTCGCCGTCCGTGACGAGCGCCCCCGCCCCCGCCAAGGACATCGTCGACACCGCCGTCGGCGCCGGGTCCTTCAAGACGCTCGCAGCCGCCCTGGGGGCCGCCGATCTGGTGTCGACGCTCAAGGGGGAGGGCCCCTTCACGGTCTTCGCACCCACCGACGAGGCCTTCGCCAAGCTCCCCCCGGGCACGGTCGAATCGCTGCTCGAGCCGCAGAACGTCGGGAAGCTCAAGGAGATCCTGCTCCTTCACGTCGTCCCCGGGAAGGTGCTCGCCAAGGACGTGGCCGGTCTCTCCGAGGCGACCACCGCCGGCGGCGGAAAGCTCTCCGTCTCCACCGACGGCGGCGTGTCGGTGGCGACGCCCTCCTCCAAGGCCAACGTCGTGAAGACCGACGTCGCGGCGAAGAACGGTGTGATCCACGTGATCGATTCAGTGCTCCTGCCCTGATCGTCATCCGAGTCTCTTTCGAGCACGGAGGCCCTCCGCGGCAAAGGTTCGCGGGGGGCCTTCGTGGCTTTCGGTGCCGACGGGGGAGCCGGGAGAACGGTGAAGCGCCCGCTCCCCCGCGGTCACGGC
>CAWUOA010000299.1:0-4445 GCA_963923225.1 uncultured Planctomycetaceae bacterium | reverse complement strand
CGCCGCCCCTGCCATCGCCGCCGTGCCATCACCGCTCCCGCCTCGCATGAAGTGAACAAATGTTCACCGATGCTACCGTCGGAACGGCGGGGTGGCAATCGATCGGCGTGCGGTCAGCGGACGGGGCCGATGACGCCCACGGCGAGGCGGCCGTCGGTGTGAAAGGGATCGCCGCCGCCGTTGGTTCCCTGGCGATCACGGTGGAAGGCGTCGATCCAGTAGTAGCCGTGGAGCGTGCCGGCGTCGTGCGTGTCGACGAGGAGCTTGTTGCGTTCCCGGTCGACCGCCGCGGCGATCTTGTGGGTGATGCCGCCGGTGGTCTTGCTGATCTCCACACGCTCGTCGAACGTCGCCGCGCCGAGCCAGAGCGGCTCCCCGTGCTCGTCGACCTCGCGCGAACGCCAGAAGCGGACGTGGTGCCGCTGCTTCGGACTCCGCCCCACCGGCTGCTCGAAAGCCAAGTCCTGCTTCCGTCCCCACACGAACAAATCGCTCACCGGCGCGTGCGGATAGGGTTTTTTAAGGACCACGTCGGCGGCGATGCGCAGCGACGTCTCGAGCGTGATCGGGTCCGCGGCGTACCACCCGGAGCGGGCGAGGGCGTGGTGGAGCTCGTGGTCGGAGCCGACGAAGGCCACGTTGACCGGGTCGCCCGCGTGGCCGCGAACCGTCTTCGTCCGCCGCGGAGCGCTCACCAGCGCCGGATGGGGCTTGACGAACCGTTCCGAGGCTGCGCCGGATTCCGAATCGTCCCCGCCCGCCGCGTGCGTCGAGGAGGCGACCACCGACAGCGTCGCGCAGAGCAGCGTGAGGAAACGCAGCGTCCACGACGGGCGCCGAAGAGGGGATCGGCTCGCGGTACGCGTGGCAGCGGCGGATCGGCGGATGGAGAGCGTCATCGGCGAAGACTCCTCGAACGGGGGAGCGGAGCGGGGGAGGGTAGGCCTCCGATACGCTCGTCTCAAGACCGGCCCGCGAGCCGGTACGGCCGCGGGAGTGCCGGCAGCCGCGTGAGCGCCGGAAGCATCCGCAGCACGGCCGCGGCCGCCTTCGCAGCGGCGGCCTCCTCGTCGCGGGCGAGTTTCCCCAGCGCCCCCCGCTTGCCCCCGCCTCGGGCCCGGCGCTCGAGCCCCCGCAGCCGTTCGCCGGCCCTCACCCGGTCGGTGTACTCCCCCGCGCGATCCTGGAATCGCTCGAGCAGCCCGAGCCGGCCCCGCCGCCACCGGGGCGGAGCGTGCACGGCGAGGATCTCGGTCGCGTAGCGGGTTTTCTTGGCGAGGATCCGCAGCCGGTGCAACTCGGCGGGGGCATCGCGTCGCGGGGCGCGGAGCACCGCCGCGGCCGCCCCGGCGAGCCGCACGCCGGCCTCGTCGAGGCCCCGTGCGGCGAAGCGGTCGAATGGCTCGCGGGCCCGGCGGCCGCCGATCGTGGCCACGAGCCGGTCGACGTCGCGCCGCCAGCGTTTCGCCCGGCACGCCTCGAGCCGTTCCTCGAGCGGCCGCCGCGCCTGGCGGCGCTCCTTCTCGAGCACGTGCAGCGCCCGCCCGCGGGCGCCGCGCACGTCGGCGCCCCCTCCGCGCAGCCGCTCGAGGAGGACGTCCCAGTCGCGTGCCTCCCCCGCGACGCGGCGCATCTGCCGCAATCGCTTCCGGAAACGGTCCGACCGGCGCCTGCCGAGGACGTCCGCGAAGACGTCGAGGGCCGCCCGTGCGCGGCGCGTCGCGACGCGGAGGGCGTGGACCGGCTCGCCCCCCGAGCGGGCGGCGGCGAGGAGCAGGGGAGGGATGGCACCGAGGCGGGCCGCGACGACGCGCGCCGCCACCGCGCCGACCGCGTCGCCGGTGCCGGCCCTCACCCGCCAGGGATTCCTCGCCGAGGCCATCGGTGCGTCGCTCGCGGGGCGGCTCGGCCGAGAGGCGAATCGCCGGAGCCTGCGAATGATAGGGCGGTCCGCCCCCGCGCGACAGCCTTTTCGCCGCCGGCACGACCGTCACCACCCCCCGGATCGGAGGAAGGCGTGGTGGTCACGGCGACCCTGACGGCGTCCGACCCTCACGGCCGGCCCGTCGTTGCGGGCCGGACGACCCCGTCCACCGGCGCGGCGGTCGCGCGGGCCGATGGAGAAGTGTGCGGGTGGCCCGGGCACGAGGAGGCGGAGATGACGATCGCGTGGCGCTGGTGGACCGGCTCGGACACTTCGCGGCGGCGGTCCAAGGCCCCGGCACGCGGCCTCTCCCTCGAAGGACTCGAGCCGCGACTGGCGCTCTCGGCCGCGCCGGCGAACGTGCCGACGTGGCTGTCGGCCGCGCCGGCCACGGCCGTCGGCGTGCAGAATGCCGCAAGCCTCTCCCCGGCCAACCTGCCGCAGGGATCACCCGGGCCGAAGGGCTTCACGCCGGCGCAGATCCGCCACGCCTACGGCCTCGACACGGTCTCCTTCGGCGCCGTTCCCGCAGACGGCGCCGGGACGACGATCGCGATCGTCACCGCCTACGACAGCCCGAACATCGCCGCCGACCTGGCGACCTTCGACGCCACGTTCGGCCTGCCGGCGCCACCGTCGTTCAAGACGGTGAACCAGAGCGGCGGCGCGAAGCTCCCGGCCATGGACCCGGCATGGGCCACCGAGACCTGCATCGACGTGCAGTGGGCTCACGCGATCGCGCCGGGCGCGTCGATCCTCGTCGTCGAAGCCAACGGCAACTCCGACGCCGACCTGATGGCGGCGGTGTCCTTCGCCCGATCGGCGCCGGGCGTCGTCGCGGTGTCGATGAGCTGGGGCCGCGGGGAATACGCCGGCGAGACCGGATTCGACGCGCGCTTCTCGACGCCGGCGGGGCATCCGGGCGTGACCTTCCTCGCCGCCAGCGGCGACGACGGGGCGCCGGGCATCTATCCGGCGATGAGCCCCAACGTCGTCGCCGTCGGCGGGACGTCGCTCACGCTCTCCAAGTCGGGCACCGCGCAGGAGAAGGCCTGGAGCGGCAGCGGCGGAGGCCAGAGCCAGCAGGAATCGCGGCCGTCGTGGCAGGCGGGGGTCGTGCCGGCGACGCTGACCAAACGGGCGATCCCCGACGTCTCGCTCGTCGCCGATCCCGCCACCGGCCTGGCGGTGTGCGACTCGCGGGCCGGCGGAGCCGCGCGGCCCTGGAGCGTCTACGGCGGCACGAGCATCGCGACGCCGCAGTGGGCGGGGATCGCGGCGATCGTGGCGCAGGGCCGGGCCCTGCGGGGCGCGGCCTCGCTCGACGGCGCCACGCAGTTCCTCCCGGCGCTGTACGCGCTCGCCGCCGCCGACTTCCGCGACGTGACCGTCGGCACGACCCTCGGCGCGCCGGGCTACGCGGCCGGCGCGGGATTCGATCTCGCCACCGGCCGCGGTTCGCCCGTCGCCGGGACGCTCGTGAAGGACCTCGTCGCCTGGGAATCGAAGACGCCCGCGCCTCCCGCCGCCCCCGCCTCGTTCACCGCCAAGGCGACGAGCTCGAGCGAGGTGGCGCTCTCCTGGAAGGCCTCCGCGGGCGCCGACGGCTACCGCCTCTACGAAGTCAGCGGCACCACGCTCACGCTCGTCGCGTCCTATTCGGCCGGAACCACGTCGGCGTCCGTCACGGGCCTCGCTCCGCGTTCGACCCACACCTGGCGGCTCGACGCCTGGAACGGTGCGGGCGCGGCCTCCTCCACGGTCTCGGCGACGCTCCCCGCGGGGATCGTCGCCCCGACGGGCTTGGCCGTGAAGGTCCTTTCGCGCGACACCGTGCAGGTGACCTGGAACCCGGTCGCCGGAGCGACTTCCTATTCGGTCTTCTCGCTCGAAGGCATCACGCTCACGCGCGTCGGCGGCACGACCGGGCGGCTGACCACGCTCAAGGTCTCGGGACTGAGGCCGGGCAGCACGCTCTCCTTCGCCGTCCGCGCCGAGAACGGCAGCCAGAACGCGACCGCCGGCTGGGTGAAGGTCACGCTGCCGGGGTAGGGGCCGGGCTGCGCTGCAAAAAACCGCCCCGCCGTGCCGCCCCACGTCCCGCCAACAAGGCAGGGACGCTTCTTGCAAGGTGGACGGCCGGCGGGGCGGAATGTTCCCCGGGGGATCGAGCGCTCGGCGAGCGATCGAGAGACGGGGAACTGTCAGGGTGGGGGACAGAGACGTCCCTCCATCTCACTTGGCGTAAACCGGGGCCGGACCGTGACAGGCGAATATCGGCCTGTCGGCACTGCAAGCCCGTCGTTGCTCGGATCGGCGGTGGGACAGGGTGGAGATGGCCTCGGGACGTCCTGCGGACGGACGGAACGAATGCGACGCCCGACATGGACCATCACGAACGAGGCGCTGAACCAGCGCCGCGCCGCAAAAAAGACGGCCCCCAGACGGCCCCCAGACGGGCTCTAGCGCGCCTGCGCCGTGGCGTCGAGCGGGGCGGCGTCGGCCGTGCCGGCGACCGGCT
>CAWUOA010000298.1:0-4468 GCA_963923225.1 uncultured Planctomycetaceae bacterium | reverse complement strand
TCCGGCTCCGGCTCGCAAGCGGCAAGGAGATCTCGATCCCGCTCAAGGAGCTCTCCAAGAAGGACCGCGACTGGGTCCGCAACAACGGCGCGCCCAAGGGAGCGGGCGGCGTGAAGGGAGTGGCCACCCGGATCGTCCTCCGCAGCTATCAGGCGATCGTCGCCGACAGCGTCGCCCTCTCGCAATCGCTGCAGCAGCAGGCCCTCGCCGGCGCCATTCCTGGCTTCTTCGTCGGCCTCACCGGCGGCAAGCCGCTCGAGGGTTTCGACATCAAGCGGCCGATCGTCTTCACGATCCACGTCGACGGCCGCGGCCAGCAGTCGGGGACGATGGTCGCCGTGCCGGTGACGTCGAAGGAGACGTTCCAGAAGACCCTCGACGCGGTCTTCCCGGCGAAGATGTCTCCCAAGGGGCGGGCGTACGAGGTGGCGATGCTCGGGAAGAGCGTCTACGCCAAGCCCGGCGAGAAGTACTTCCTCCTCTCCGACTCCGCCGAGATCGTCCGTAACGCCCAGGCCGACCCCGAGGATCCTGTGGCGGTGGCCGACATCTCGGCGGAATCCTACTTCGCCGTGATGCCGGAGGCCGAACGCCGCCGGAGTGTCGGCGAGCTCGAATCGGTGATGGAAACGATGAGGGGAGGTCTGCCGCCGGTGTCGCCGGCGGTCGAACGCTTCCAGAAGGTGTTTCGGGAGTCGATGGCCGCGATGACTCGGATACTCCTCGCAGACGGCGATCGTTCGACCTTCGAGGCGAGCATCGACCCCGCCACCAAGCAGACGAGCATCTCCTTCGGGATGCGCGCGAAGTCCGGCACGCCGCTGGCGGAGGCGTTCGCGTCCTACGGGTCGCTGCGGCCTCGGTTCGTGGCCTCGCACGGCGCCGACGAGACCGGGTGGATCGGCGTGTCCGTTCCCAAGAACGAGTGGCTGCGGGAAGCGGTCAAGGCGGTCTTCGGCGAAGGACTCGCGCCGCTGCGGCAAATGATCGACGCCAAGGCGGGACAGCCCGGTCACCCCGAGGCGAAGGCCGCCCTCGGGGAACTCGAGACCGAACTCGGCGGCCTCGTCGACACCCCCCACTTCGAGCAGGAGATCGTCTTCACCGCGGATGCGTCGGGGGCGCCGCGGGTGGTGACGAGGATCGGCCACGATTCCGCCGGGAAGTTCCTCGCGGCGATGACGAAGATCGCCGCCATCGTCGCGGCTCCCGGGGGCGGGGTGCCCGACGGCGACGGCATCCTCACCGTCCCGCTGCCCTCGACGGGAGCGGAGGGGCTCGCCGCGCAGCCCGTCCGTGTCGCCGCCACCACCGACGCGATCCTCCTCGGATTCGGGTGCGCCGACACGGCGCCGGTGAAGGCGATCGGGGCCTCGGCCTCCGCCGGCTCCGCGTCCGCCCCCATCTCCGCCCGCCTCGACCTGGCCAGGCTCTGGCCGACGCTCGCCGCGATGAACGAGGCGACGGCGGCGCTGGGCGGCGCTGTCGGTGAAAAGGGAATGGTGCGGGCCGACGTCAACGCGTTGGCCGACGGCATCGAGGTGCGGCTCAACGTCGACGACGGCGTGCTCGCGCTCGTGGGCGCGCTCGGCGGGGCTTTTTCACAGATGCCGGGGATGCCGGGCGGGCCCGGTTTCCCCGGCGCGGGTGAAGCCGGCGGCCTGCCACCGGGTTTCCCTCCCGCCGGGCCTCAGGCTGGCGGCCCCGGCAGCCCTGCGGCCGGCGGCGTGCCGAAGCGCCGCCCGGGCGGGCCTGGCGTTCCCGGTCCCGACGGCGCGCCCCCCACGATCCAGGGCTTCCCGACGCCTCCGATCCCGCAGCCGAATCAGCCTCAAGCCCCCGCCCCCTGATCCTCGTCGCCACTCCGGAGCCGCCGCGCATGACCATGCCCCCCTTCCCCGCGCGGCCCGCCCGCCGGCTCGCCTTCGCGTGGTTCGTCGCCGTCGTCGCCCCCCTCGTCGGGGCACCGGCGGCGGCGCTCGAGCCGATCCCCGACCGGCTCGTCGTCCTCACCTTCGACGACGCCGCCCGGTCGCACTACGAGGTCGCCCGGCCGATCCTCGCGGCCCGTGGCTTCGGCGCCACCTTCTTCATCTCCGAAGGCTGGGACTTCGCCACCAACAAGAAGGACTACATGACCTGGGAGCAGATCCGGGCCCTCCACGACGCGGGCTTCGAGATCGGCAACCACACCCTCGGCCACACGGCGCTGGCCGACAAGCCGGCCCTCGAGGGGCTCGCCGCGCAGGTCGAGGCGATCGCCGACCGCTGCCGCGAGCATGGCATCCCCGCGCCGACGAGCTTCGCCTATCCCGGCAACTTCATCGTGCCGGAGGCGCTGCCGATCCTTTCGGCCGCGGGGATCCGCTTCGCGCGCCGCGGCGGGGCGCCGGAGTTCCCCTACGAGGAGGGCCGCGGCAGCGCCTACGAGCCCGGGCTCGACCATCCGCTCCTGATCCCCTCCGCGGGCGACGCGCGGCCCGTCTGGACCGTCGCCGATCTCGACCGGGCGGTGCTCCAGGCGGTGCACGGACGGATCGCGGTGCTCCAGTTCCACGGCGTTCCCGACACGGCGCACGCCTGGGTCAACACCGACGCCGACCGCTTCGAGCAGTTCATGGACCGGCTCGCCGAACTCGGCTGCACGGTGATCGCGATGCGCGACCTCGCCCGGTACGTCGATCCGGCGGTGGCCCCGGGCGACCCGCAGTTCGTGATCGAGGACCGCAAAGCGCGCCTCGCGGCCGGCCTCGAAGGGGACGGCTCCCGGCCCGCCCCCGACGACGAGGCGCTGCGGAGCTGGCTCGAAAACGCGCTTGTGTGGCATCGCTTCACGCCGGCCGAGGCGGGCGGTGCCGTGGCGCTCGATGCCGCCGGCGTCGAGGCCGCCGCGGCCCGGCTGGGGATCGATCCGGCCGCCCGCCCCGCCCACTCGGAGGGTGCCACGCTGCGGGTGCTTCCCTGGCCGGGCGGCAAGCACCCGCGGACCGGCTTCCGCGACGGCGCCATCCGGCCGCAGCGGGAGACGAAGGTGAGCGTCTTCGCCCCCTGGGCCGACGGGGGCTACGCCGTCGTCGACGCGCCGGAGGCGGTGTGGGTGAACGATGCGGAAGGCAAGCCGGCACTCGAATACCTCGCCCACACGCACGTTCCCACGGTGTGGGACAAGGCGGGCGTGGCCCTCGATCCGCTCGAGTGGAAGTGGCAGCGCCACGCCGTTCTCGCGGTCAAACGCAAGCTCCCCGATGGCGTCACCCTCGCCACGTACGTCGACCGGGGCAGCAACGGCGTGCGGATGACCTTCGTGGTCACCAACCACTCGCCGCGTCTCCTCACGGGCCTGCGCGTGCAGATGTGCACGATGCTCGGGGGCCTGACCGGCTTCGAGAGCCTGACCAACGAAAACAAGCGTTTCGCGGCGCCGATCGCGGCCTGCCACGACGCCTCGGGCCGCCGCTGGATCGTCACCGGCTGGGAGGGTTGCGGCCGCGCCTGGGGCAATCCCCCCTGCCCCTGCCTCCACTCCGATCCGGTCCTCCCCGACTGTCCGCCGGGGGAGTCGCGCTCGGTGCGCGGCTGGCTCTCGTTTCACGAGTGGCCGGAGGGGACCGACGTCGACGCCGAACTCGAGCGGGTGTGGGCCGCGGCCTTCAAGTGACCGCCGTGCGGCCGCCGACGCGCCGCCGTATGCTGCCGGCATGGATGCCGTGACGCCCCTTTTCGACCTCGCCGACGTCGCCCTCGAGCGCGACGGCCGGCGGATCATCGACGGCGCGAGCTGGCGCCTCCTGCCGGGGGAGCGCTGGGCGCTCCTCGGCCCTAATGGCTCCGGCAAGTCGACGCTGCTGGAGCTCGCGCTCGGCCGGCTCTGGCCCTCGGAAGGCCGCATCGAGCGCGTCGGCCGCGAATACCAGGACCTCCGCGAGCTGTGGCGGCGCATCGGTCTGGTGGCCGACACGGTGGCGCGCGAGATTCCCGCCGACGAGCCGGCGCTCGACACCGTCACCAGCGGCTGCATGGCGCAGCTGGGGCTCAAGTTCTTCGTCGGCATGGAGCCGTCGGAGGCCGATCGCGACCGGGCCCGCGCGGAGCTCGCGCGCGTCGGCTGCGAGGCGCTCGCCGACCGTCCCTTCGGCGTCCTCTCCCAGGGGGAGCGGCAGAAGGTGATGGTCGCGCGGGCCCTCGTCGCCGATCCGCTGCTGTTGGTCTTCGACGAGCCGTGCGACGGCATGGATCCCGGAGCCCGCGAGCGGTTCCTCGACTGGCTCGGGGACCACCTCCACGAGGCGGGGGCCCCGGCCGTGATCCTCGTCACGCACCACGTCGAGGAGATCCTCCCCGCCTTCGGGAAGACGCTCGTCCTCCGCGAAGGCCGCGTCCTCGCCTCCGGGCCGACCGGCGCGATCCTCACGCAGGAGCTCTTCGAGCGGCTCTACGACACCCGCCTCGACCGGCTCGAACACGCCGG
>CAWUOA010000297.1:0-4474 GCA_963923225.1 uncultured Planctomycetaceae bacterium | reverse complement strand
GGACCAACGACATGTTCGAGCGCCGCGACGGCAAGCTCGTGCAGGTGCCGAAGCCCGAGGATGCCAACGCCAGCGTCCATCGCGAATGGCTCCTCCTCGAACTGCGGAAGGACTGGGACACCGGCGCCAAGGTCTACCCCGCAGGGGCCCTGCTGGCGATCGACCACGAGCGCTTCATGGCCGGCGACCGCGACTGCCACGTCCTCTTCGCCCCCTCGCCGCGGACGTCGCTGGTGGCCTTCTCCCCCACTCGGCACCACGTCCTCGTGACCACGCTCGACAACGTCCGCAACAAGATCGAGGCGCTCTCCTGGCAGGGGGGAAAGTGGCTCCGTGAGCCGCTCGCCGGTGTGCCCGATCTCGGCACCGCGAGCGTGACGGCGGTCGACGACCTCGACAGCGACGACTTCTTCCTCGTCACGGCCAGCCCCCTCCAGCCCTCGACCCTCTCGCTGGGGAGTCTGCCGCCTTCGGGCGCTCCGCGTGCCGGCGCCGTCGAGAAGCTCAAGAGCGCTCCCTCGTTCTTCGACGCCAAGGGCCTCGTCGTCGAGCAGCACGAGGCCACCAGCGCCGACGGGACGAAGATCCCCTACTTCCAGATCGGCCCGAAGTCACTGCCGCTCGACGGCTCGACGCCGACGCTCCTCTACGGCTACGGCGGCTTCGAGATCCCGCTCCTTCCCGGCTACGAGGCGGTGACCGGCGCCGCCTGGCTCGAGAAGGGCAACGTCTCGGTGATCGCCAACATCCGCGGCGGAGGCGAGTTCGGCCCCGCCTGGCACCAGTCGGCGCTCAAGGCGAACCGCCCGCGCGCCTACGAGGACTTCATCGCCGTCGGCGAGGACCTCGTCCGTCGCAAGGTCACGAGCCCGGCGCACCTCGGCATCAAGGGGGGGAGCAACGGCGGCCTCCTCATGGGGAACATGCTCACGCGCCGGCCGGATCTCTGGGGCGGCGTCGTCTGCCAGGTGCCGCTGCTCGACATGCGCCGCTACCACAAGCTCCTCGCCGGCGCGAGCTGGCAGGGGGAGTACGGCAATCCCGATCTCCCGGAGGAGTGGGAGTTCATCCGCGGGTTCTCCCCGTACCACAACGTCGACGCGAAGAAGGAATACCCGCCGATCCTCATCACCACGAGCACCCGCGACGACCGCGTCCATCCGGGCCACGCCCGGAAGATGGCCGCGCGGCTCGAGGAGCTGGGCAAGCCCGTGCTGTCCTACGAGAACATCGAGGGGGGCCACGGCGGCGCCGCCGACAACAAGCAGCGCGCGTTCATGGACGCCCTGGGCTGGACCTTCCTGTCGCGCGAGCTCGAGTGAGCGCCGCCCGCTCGCCCGCAGCGACCGCCTCGAGGAGCCGGCGCGGCACGCCGATCCCGACGACGTGAACGGCGCCGGTGAAGGCTTCGGCGCCGGGGGCGTCGAAGCCGAGCTTGGGGGCCACGAAGGTGGCGGTGGCGTCGGCGCGGACGCAGTCGCCGGGGGCTTGCCCCGAGTCGCAGTCGAGGCCGGAAGGGAGGTCGACCGCCAGGACACGCGGACCCCCGGGCCGGCTCCGCGCCGCCACGATCGCCCGGATGGCGGCGGCGACGGCGCCGCGCGGGGGGCCGCTCGCCCCGGTGCCGAGCAGCGCGTCGACGATCCAGTCGGCAGGCCCGATCGCGGCGAGCCAGGCTGCCTCGCCGGCTCCGGCGAGCGGCAGGAGCGGGATCCCCGCACGCTCCACGATCGCCCGGTTGATCGCGGCGTCGCCTTCGATCGTGGCCGGATCGCAGGCCAGGAGGATCCGCACCTCGTGGCCCAGGTTCTCGAGGTGGCGGGCGATCACGAAGCCGTCGCCGCCGTTGTTGCCGCGGCCGCAGGCGATCGCCACCCGGCCGGGGACGCCCGCGAGGCGGTGGAGGAGCTCGGCGGCACCGCGACCGGCGTTCTCCATCAGCACGATGCCCGGGACGTGCCACTCCCCGATGGCGCGGGCGTCGACGGAGCGGACCTCGTCGCGGGAGAGGGGACGCATCGCACGCCTGCGTGGGAAAGGGGTGGTCAGACGACGGGCCGCGGCGACCAGATGACGACGTCGATCTCCGGCGCGAAATGGAGCAGCGGCGGGCCGGGGGGGAGCACCACTCCGTGGGGCGCCACGAGCGCCGAGGCGTCGATCGTGCCGCGGGCGGGCGCGAGCGGCCAGCGCTCGTGGTGCACCTCGCAGCGGAACAGCGTCCCGTCGGGTCGCCGCGCGTAGAGACAGTAGCGTTCGGTGAGGAACTCCTCGAGCGAGCCCGGCGCCGAGTGGCCTGGAGGACCGAGCGGCGCCCAGTCGGCCGCCAGACGCACCGTGCGGTCGGAGCCGTAGCGCTCGCTGCGGAAGGAGAAGCCGCCGGAGCCATCGGCGCGGTGCTCGATCGCCGAGTGCCAGTAGGGGAGATGGAAGAAGGTCCGCGCCGCCCACACCGCCAGCGCGCTCGTGGCATCGAGCGAGAGGAACCACACCCCCGGCCGCCGGTCGCGCGTCACGTAGAGACGGAGGTTGAGCTCCGGAAAGGCGGAGAGCCCGGGCAGATCGGGGAGGGGCCGGCGCGACACCCCCTCCATGCGGAAGGGGACGACGCCCACCCAGCTCGTGCCCTCGTACTGGTCGATCTCGAGGCCCTCCGGGACGAGGTGCCGCAGGCTCGCCGCCGGCACCGGCCAGTGGGCGAAGAGCAGATCGCACCACCGCTGCCGCCAGGTCCATTCGCCGGCGGGGAGGGGCCAGGGGCGGTGCTTGGTGTGAAGCAGCGTGGGGTGCATGACGATCCGCCGGGGGGCGCGGACACGTCCATCGGGCCCGCCGGGCGAAAGTTTCGCAGACCCGTGTCGCGGTTGGAAGCGGCGGCGGAGTGGTGAAGCGGCGGCATCTCCGGCCGCGGGGGCCATCGCGGCCTCAGCGGTCGGCGTAGACCCGCGTCGTCTCTTCCTTGGTGATCGGGGCCGGCTGCTCGTCGCTGGTCAACTGCACCTGGACACGCTGGTCCCCCTCGCGGCGGCCGCGGACACGGATCCGGTAGAGGGCCTCCTCCGAGGGAGCGAGCTTGGCCAGCGGCTCGAAGGCGATCGTGAGGTTGTCGACGCGATGGGCAGCCGGGCCGCGGGCCTCGACCGGCTCCATGTCTCCCAGCAGCGTGGCGACGACCCGGACGCCGCTGGCCGGTTTGGTCCCCTGATTGGCGACGCGGACGACGTACTCGCTCACGCCGCCGATCTCGATCGGATCCTCGCTGTCGGCCACCTCGAAGGCGAGGGCCGCCAACCCTTCCACCTCGACGGTGTGCGTGGCCTGGTCGGAAAGCCCCGCGGCGGTCCGCGCGGCGGCGACGATCTTCTGCGGCCCCAGCGCCACCGGCATCAGCACCACCTCGACGGCGCCGGTCTCGGCCGCGGGAAGCTCCTCGAGGTTCCAGAGGACGCGGTGGGTGCGCTCCTCGTAGTAGCCGGCGTTGTTGGCGCGGACGAACTTCAGCCCCGGCGGGAGCTGCGCCACCAGTTCCACTCCGACGGCGGGCGCGGTGCCGGCGTTGCCCATGGAGATCGTGCAGGTGGCGGGGCGTTGCAGGAAGCGGCGCGACGGCATCTCCACCGCCACGTCCAGCGTGGGGGCGGTGACCGGCACCTTCACCGTCTCCGCCACCTCGATCTGACCGTCGGCACGGGCCACCAGCCGCATGCCGTGCGAGCCAGGTCCGGTCGTGGCGAGCACCAGATCGATGGAACGCGACTCGCCCGGGGGGAGCGAGCCGACGTCGAACTCGAGCTCGCGGCCGGCGCGGTGGGTGAGCCCCTCGGGGAGCAGTCCTTCGAGGACCACGCCGGTGGCGACGCCGCTGCCGGGATTGGAGACGGTGATCGTGACACGCGAATCGGTGCCGACGAGCACCGGCGCCGGCGGTTGCACGGCGATCGCCAGTGCCGGCCGGGTGGCCCGCGCGCGGACCGAGGCGTCGGCGCGGAAGCTGACGCTCGCCACGCTCCCCACCTCCCCTTCGGCGATCGGCATCAGATCGATCCCGACGCGCGCCTGCCCCCCGGGCGGGATCGCGCCGAGGAGCCACACCAGATCGCCGGGGGCGTGGCCGGGCCCGGCGGGGGCGGCCGGCGGGGTCGTCGCCACCAACGCCGTGCCGGCAGGGACCGAGTCGCGCAGCACCACGTCGTTGGCCTGGGCGCTGCCGACGTTGCGGACGAGGATCTCGAAGCGGGCCGACTTCCCCACCTGGATCTCGCGCGGTCCGCGCTTCTCCACCGCCAACTGCGGCGTCTGCACCCCCTCGAGGTGCATCCCTCCGGGCCGTCCCTGGCCGCTCGGCGCCGATGTCCCGGCGGCGGGGTCGTGGCCGAGGGGGGATTCGTGGGCCGGCCCGGCGCCGAGCGGGGACGCCGATGCCAGCGGCGGCGGGCTGCCGGGGGACGGCGCGCCATGGGCGCGAGGCGACGGG
>CAWUOA010000296.1:0-4485 GCA_963923225.1 uncultured Planctomycetaceae bacterium | reverse complement strand
CGGTCGGAGAGACGCTCCAGTCCGCCTCTCCGACCTCGACCGAGCATGTCTTCGTCTCGGGCGTCGCGGACACCTTCGACGATCTCCGCGCCGTGATCGACCGCGTGAAGCGCGACACGGGGCGCGACTACCGGGTGCTCGTCGTCGGCGAGGGGCCCGAGGGGGACCGCTCCGCACGCGAGGTTCTCGACGCGATTCTCGACCGTTGGGGCCGGGAGGCGCCGACCGGCACCGCGTCCGGCGCGTTCGATCCCTCGCAGGATGTGTTGATCTACGTCGACGTGGGCAGGAAGCGGCTGGCGATGCACGCTCCCTGGAGTCTCGAGACCGGCGCCGGCCTCGACCCCGCGACGATCGAGCGCGAGTTGATCGACAAGGCCTTCCGCCCCCGGGCCCAGGACGGCCGCCTCGACGCGGGGCTGGTCGATCTGATCGGAGCCACCGAGAAGTGGGTGAGGGAGCGCGAGGACCGCAAGCGGGCCCGCGCCGAGGCCGATCGCGTCTTCCGCACGCGGACCCTTCCCCTGGCCGCCGGGACGCTCGCCGGCCTGGGCATCCTCGGCCTGCTCGCGGCACGCTGGTCGCGGCATGGCCGGAAGATGCACGAGGCGCGGGAGAAACTCGCGGCCTTCAAGGGGGAGGTGGTGGCGCTCTCCGACCTGATCGACGGACAACGCGAGCGTCACCGCATGCTCCCCCACTCCGATCCCGACTTCTCCACGCCGATGCAGGGGCGCACCCGCGAGGCGTACGACGGCGTGCAGACGGCGCTGCAGCGCTACCGCGAGCGGTGGCTGGGGCTGATGGAGGTGTGGGAGAAGGCGGACGGCGAGATCGCCGCCGAGAAGGGATTCGGGACGGCGCGGGCCGAGGAGGCGATCCGTCTCCTCGACGCCGCCGAGTCGCGGCCGCCGCTGGAAGAGGTGGCGCGCGAGTGCCGGGCGCCGCTGGACGATCTGGAGCAGGCCCACGAGAAGGCGCGGGCCATGGCCGAGGAGGACGAGTCGATCCTCGCCACCCACCGCAAGCGGCTCGAGGGGCTCGCGGGCCGTGGCCGGTCGTCGGCGTCGTTCGAGAAGCCGCTGGCCGACGCGGCGCGCGGGATCGAGCTGGCTCGGGCCGAGCTCGAGGCCGATCCGCTCTCGGCCCGGGCGAAGCTCGAGCAGGCGCGGACGGCGCTCGACGGGAGCACCGCCCGCCTCGAAGCGTTCGAGGCGGACGACGATCGGCGGCGGCTGGCGGCCGGCCGGGTCGACGCCTTGGACGCGGCGATCCGCGCGCGGCGCGCCGAGGGCTGGCTCTTGACGGAGCCCGGGGCCGATCCCGCGGCCCGTGTCGCCGACGCCCGTCGCCACCTGGACGCCGCGGCGCAGCTCCTCGACGCCGGCGAGCTCGAGACGGCCCGGAAGCATATCGAGGAGGGGGAGCGGTTGGCCGCGGACGGGCTGGCGCTGCTCGAGAGCGTCGTCGCGGCCAAGGCCCGGGTGGAAGAGCTGCTGCCGGGCGCCGTCGCCCGGCTCGAAGCGCTCTCCGGGAAGCGGGAACCGACGCGGCGGGCGCTCGAGGCGCTCGCCGCGGCCTACGCCAACGACTCCTGGTCGGAGGTGGCCGACAACGCGGTGAAGGCCGACGAGGGCTTGTCGCGGGCCCGGGCGATGGTGGCCGAGGCCCGGGAGGCGTCGCGGCCGGAACGGCAGGAGTATTTCCGCGCCCTGGCGCTCGTCGAGGAGGCGATCCGCCAGGAGGACTGGGTCGAGCGCTGCCTCGCGGCGGTGACCGACAGGCGTGCCGAGCTCGACGGCCTCCGCGCGGCGCTGCCTGGAAAGTGCGCCGACGTGGGCCGGCGCATCGGTACGCTCGAGCGGCGCCTCCAGGCGCAGCGCACCGACCGGGTGCGGGCCAACGAGCAGTGCCGCGAGGCCGGCCGGCTGGTCCAGGTGGCCGAAAGGGCGCTGGCGGTCGACCGCCCCGACCTTCCGCGCACCGGCCAGGTGATCGACGCGGCCGACGCCGCCGCGGAGGGGGCCGAACGGCTCGCCGACGACGACGAGCGTCTGGCCGGTCAGGCGGTGGAGGGGATCGAGGCCGCGCAGGGCGCCCTGCGCCGTGCAGCCGGCTGGTACGCCGAAGGGGTGAAGCCCGACGTGCGCGGCGCCACCGCCGCTTTCGAGGACGCCAAGGGGCTCCTCTCCCGGCAGCGGTACGAGGAGTCGATCCGCGCCGCCGCCGAGTCGCAGCGGCTCTCCCGCGAGGCGCTGGCCGAGGCCGGCAACGAGGCCCAGGCCCGCCGCCGCGCCCGGCAGCTCGAGGCCCAGCGTCGCCAGATGGAGGATTCGTTCGTGCGGATGTCGCGCGGGAGCGGCCCGTGGGTGATCCAGCTCCCCGGCGGCACGTTCTCCGGTCCCGATCCGTGGCACACGGTGACCGTCTCGGGAGGCGGTCGTGGGGGTTCGGGGGGCGGATCCGGATCCGAATCGGCGTCGGGGCAGTGGACGAGCCGGACCGCCGAAGGGGGCTGGTGACGCGGGAACGCGCCTCAGCGGATCTCGATCGGCGCGACGTCCAGGCTGCCGACCTCGGCGACCGGGGCGTCGGGCGGCGTCCGTGACGCGGGCCCGACCACCGTGGCGGCAGGCGCGGCCGGGGGGCCCGCGGGCATCGCGGCGGCCTCCACCGGTGCCGCACGGGGTGGATCGGCGAGTGCCGGGGCTGCGGGGAGTGGCGGTGGCGCGGCGGAGTCCGCGACGGCGTCGAGCATGACCTCCAGCCGCTCGACACGGTCCCGGACGCGCCTGGGGATCAGCGCACGCTGTGCGGGGGTGGCGATCGGACCGTTGAAGACGAGCCATCCGCGCGCGTCGCGGACGGAGAGGCGCGTGTCACCGTCGCGGTAGACCTTCAGGCGGCAGTCGCGATCCTCGAGGAGCACCGCGTCGGGGCCGAGCCTCCGCGCGCCGGGGAGCGGCGGGAGCGGCTCGGCACGCGTGGCGGGCGCCGGGGGAGACGCCAGGGGCGGCGCGGCCGGGGCCTGCGGCGTCGCCGGCGGAGCGCCGGCGGCGGCTTCCGCGGGCGCGGGCGACTGCGTGCCGAGCGAGAGGGTCAGCGATCTGCCGGCGCGGCGAACGTCGAGGACGAGCGGAGCGTTCGGCGCCGCCGCGGCAGCCAGCGCCGCGACCTGCTCGGGGAGGACGAGCCATTGGTCGTCGAGCGAGACGAGCACGTCGTGCCGCTTGAGCCCCGCGCGCTCGGCCGCCGAGCCGGCGACGATGCCCTCCACGACCAGGCCCGCCCCTGCCGGGAGGGCGAGCTGCTCGCGGAGCACCTCGGGCGCACGCGAGGTCGTCAGTCCCGCCGCCGGCGACGCTCGATCGGCGGCGGCCAGTTCCGCGGCCGGCTGGATGATCGACCGGGGCGGTTCGGCGCGAGCCGTGCCGGTCGCCGCGACGAGGACCGTGCCCAGCGCGACGGGGAGGCGGATCGGATTTCGTTGGCGGGGCATCGCGATGGCACCGTGGGCGGCGTCGGGCGGAGGGTGTGTAGGACGTCGCCGGGGTGGCCGCCAGAGGGGATTCGGACGCTGCCCCCGGTCGGGGGAAGTGGATCGGGTCAGGGAATCCGGGCGGCGGCGGAAGGCTGGGGAACGGACGGGCATCGCGGAGGGCCGCGGCCCCTGGGCTGCACTCCCCGCCGGGTTCGGGCCGATTCCCCGGACAGACAGCGGCGTCGCGTGGCATCGCCCGATGGGGAGCGCGGCGCGTGACAGGCAACGACGAGAGGGGATCATGCGGATCACGGTGCGCGGGATGGTGATGGCGGCCGCGGCGATCGGCGGCCTCGTGGGCACGGCGGAGCCGGCAGCGGCCCAGAAGAACCTCCGGAATCTCCTCAGGCGTCCGCTCCCCAAGGCCTTCAACGGCCCTCCCCCGGTCGCCACCGACGCGGCCTTCGTCCCCGGCACCGGCACGGTCGTCGAGTCGATCGGCGACGACTTCGAGGACGAGAAGTGGACCTGGAACTACCGCCACCCCAAGAGCTCCGAGGAGCAGGACAAGCGGGTCCGCGAGCCGGTGGGGCGATCCGTCAACGGCCGCTGGTTCGAGGGGATGAAACGCGGCACCCCGGACGTCGTGAAACGCGTCGAGCTGCCCGCGCCGGGGCTCGAGGGGAGCACGCACGGCCTGCTCATCGCCACGCTCAACGCCGGCATCCCCGGCCGCTCCAGCTACAAGATGGAGCAGGACGACCTGATCTTCAACATGCAGCGGAACTTCGGCCAGGGCATCCGCGTGGCCCATTCGCCGAGCGTGGTGACGCGCGTCTACCTGCCGCCGATGGAGCAGTGGGAGAAACGGAGCGGCCCCACCTTCGGCTTCCGGGCGGGCTGCTTCACGCACGCCGTGATCACCGGCGACGACCACCCCGAGAAGGGACGCTTCGGCCTGGAGGAGTACTGGCCGGGGATGTTCATCTGCTACGAGACCGCGG
>CAWUOA010000295.1:0-4507 GCA_963923225.1 uncultured Planctomycetaceae bacterium | reverse complement strand
GGCTGTTGACCTCCTGCCAGATCGCCAGGTCGGCGTCGGCCACCATGTCGAGGACGAGGCCGGCCCGGTACCGGTGGGCGACGGCGCCGCTCTTGCGTCCCGCGGCGTACTGGCGGGCGAAGTGGGTCGAGCCGAGGAAGTAGGGGTCGCGCGGCCCGAAGACGTACTCCTCGCCGTCGAAGAGGACGAAGTCGACCCCCACCGGCCCCTCGAGCCCCGGCATGGCGCCGGCCAGTTCCATCAGCAACGCCACGCCGCTGGCGCCGTCGTTGGCGCCGACGAACGTGCCGCGCGGCTCGGCCGGATCGCGGTCGGGGAAGGGGCGCGTGTCGTAATGGGCGCCGAGGAGGATCCGTTCCTCGCGCTCCGGATGCCACTCGACGACGACGTTCTCCATCGCCACCGGCTTGCCGGTGCGGCGGTCGCGGATCTGGAACCCCTGCCGCGTCACGGTGGCTCCGGCCGCGCGGAAGTGCTCGATGGCCAGGTCGCGCTGCTTCTCCATGCCGGGCGATCCGCTGACGCGCGGGCCGATCGCCACGATCGCCTCGAGGTGCTCCATCGCACGGTCGCCCGAGAACTCCGCCACGGCCCGGGCAGGCTCGTCCGCCCGCGCCGCGCCGACGGCGGGGACGATCGTCAGGGCGATCCACAGGATCGACGACCGGAGGCCCGGACGTGGAAGGGGGGGCATGGGAGCGTTCCGGAACGCGGCACCGGGATACCCCGGCGGGGATCGACGAGGGGTTCGTCGCTTCGGCGCAGTCTACCGCTCCCCCCTGTGGGAGACCCAGACTGAGTTTCCCCGACTTTGCCGCCCCTCCCGCGGCCCATTGGAGCGGCGGCGTGGCGGTGGGATACGATTGGCTTTCGTCGCGCCACGTCGGAGCGAGGTCGGAGGGATCCCATGTCGAGTCGAAGTTGGCCGAACCGATCCGCCGGCACGGCAGCCGTTCGCGTGGCGGCGGTTCTCGTGGGTGTGCTCGTGGCGGCCGGAGGCCATTCCGCCCGGGCCGGGGGCGGCCCCGAGAACGTGTTACTGGTGGTCAATCCGTCCAGCCCCTCGAGCCTGGCGGTGGCCAACGCCTGGATCACGTTGCGGCAGGTGGCGCCGATCAACGTCTTCATGCTTCCCTGGGAGGGGAGCACGGAGTCGATCCCCATCGGCCGCTTTCGCGACGAGATCCTCACCCCCATCCTCCAGGCGATCGATTCGCGGCGGCTCTCGCCGCAGATCGACCAGATCGTCTACTCCGCGGACTTCCCCTGGAAGGTCGACTTCACCGAGGAACTCCCGGCGCCCCTCGTCGGACAGGACCACTTCCCCGCCGCGTCGCTGACCGGACTCACGCACCACTACGCCGCGGTGCAGACGCGCCGGCCCGCCTATCTCGAGAAGGGCGCCAACCGCTACTGGAGGGCGCTCGACGACGAGGGGGTGCCGGCGCGGACGCAGGGCTTCCGCTCCTGGTACGGCTGGGGCGTCGGAGGCGAGGTCCTCGAGGCGGGGGGGCCGCGGTACCTCCTGGCGACGATGCTCGGCGTGACCGCCGGCCGGGGGAACAGCGTCGCGGAGGTGGTCGCCGGCCTGGCGTCGGCGAGCGAGGCCGACGGCCGAAAGCCGCTGGGCACGATCTATTTCGCCACCAACGGCGACGTGCGCACCAAGACGCGGAGCCCCGGCTTCCCGGCGATCGTCAAGGAGATCCGGCGCATGGGAGTGAAGGCGGAGGTCTTCGAGGGGTCGCTGCCGCCGCGGAAGCGCGACGTCGCGGGCCTGATGACCGGCACGCCCGACTTCGACTGGCCGAAGTCGGGGAGCACGATCGTGCCCGGCGCGATCTGCGAGAACCTCACCAGCTACGGCGGCATCTTCACCGAAGGCGCGGGGCAGACCCCGCTGTCGGAGTTCATCCGGGCGGGCGCCTCCGGCTCCAGCGGTACGGTGATCGAGCCGTACGCGCTGCAGGAGAAGTTCCCCCATCCGTCGATCCAGGTGCACTACGTGCGAGGGGCGTCGCTCGCGGAGGCCTTCTACCAGTCGCTGCAGGTGCCCTACCAACTCCTCGTCGTCGGCGACCCGCTCTGCCAGCCCTGGGCCACGATCCCCGTGATCACCGCCACCACGCAGCCCGACGACCACCCGCTCGAGGCCGGCCGCATCCTCTCGGGGAAGCTGGAGATCGAGCCGGCGGGATCGCTGCCGGAGGGGACGCTCGACGTCGACGGCCAGCCGGTGCGCGTCGACCGATTCGAGTTCTTCGTCGACGGCATGCGCATGGGACAGTGCGGCGCCGGCGAGCGACTCTCCCTCGACACCGCCGCGCTCGCCGACGGCCACCACGAGCTGCGCGTGGTGGGGATCGCCTCGTCGTCGATCGAGACGCAGGGGCGGCTGCTGGTTCCCTTCATCGCCTCGAACCACGGCCGGACGCTGGCGCTGGGCGTGAATCCCGATACGGTGCGTGCCGACGGCACCGTGCGCGTCAGCGTCGCCGGCAAGGGATTGGAGGGGGTGACCCTCTTCTGCAACGGCCGCGTCATCGGCCGCACCGCCGGAGCCGAGGCGGCGGTCGAGGTCCCGGCCGACGTCCTCGGACTCGGCACGGTGCAGATCCGCGCCACCGGCCGCGCGGGCTTCGGCGTCGCCAACATGGTCAGCGCCACGCCGGTGACCGTGACCGTCCGCCCGGCCAAGTGACGGATGCTCCCCGGCCGCCCGCCGCTCAGGTGCCGAGATGGGCGGTGTCGTTGAAGCGGCGCAGCTCCGGCCCGGGCCAGGCCAGTTCCGAGACGCTCGCGTTGGCCAGCGCCGGGAGCTTGGTGAAGGGGCGCATCGCCGCGGCGGCGAGGAGCGGATGCGCCCCGCCCACCATGCTCCCCAGCGCGGCGGTGAGGATCCCGCCGTGGGCCACGACGATCATGGGGCCGCGGCCGCGCTCGGCCAGCCGCTCGAGCGCTTCCCGCCCGCGCGCGGCGAGATCGGCCCGCGACTCGCCTCCGGGGATGCGGTAGTGCACGTCGCCGCCGCGCCATGCGGCCACCTCCGCGGGGAATCGCGTCTCGAGGTCGGCCCACAGATGGCCCTGGAAGATGCCCGCGTGGAGTTCGCGCAGGTCGTCGGCCACCTGCACCGGCAGGCCGAGGGCCGCGCCGACGGCCGCGGCGGTGTCGTAAGCCCGCACGAGCGGGCTCGACCAGATCTCGGCGACGGGGGACCGCGCGAAGGTCGTGCGGGCCCACGCGGCGACGGCGCGGGCCTGCTCGTGGCCGAGGGCCGAGAGCCCCACGTCCTCCTGCCCCTGCACCCGCTCCTCGACGTTGGAGAGGCTCTGGCCGTGGCGGACGAGATACTGGATCATCGGGCCGGCGTCGCGGAGGGGGCGGCGCCGATGGCGGCCGCGGCGGCCGCCGGGAGCGGTGCGGGGGCCGGACGCCCCCCGTGGGCCTGCGAGAGTTTTTCGACGAAGGCCCGGCTCGAGCCCTGGAGCACGTAGACCTCGCTCGAGTCCTGCGGGGCGCCGTGCGGGCGGACGATGCAGATCACCTCCGCCTTGCCGCCGTGCCGCCGAATCTGCTCGAGCAGCGCCTGCTCCCCGTCGCTTCCGTCGGCGTCGGCCTCGGTCGAGGCGGTGGGGAGGGCGTCGGACCGGTCGCGGCGGTCGATGGCGATGTTCGGCATCTCCGCCGGCATCGCCGGCACGTCGGCGTCGATGGCCGCGGCGACCGCGTTGCTGGGATACGCGCTTCTGTAAACGAACGCCAGCCCCGCGTCGTCGAGTTGTTCGTGGATCGCCGGCAGAGCCGCGAAGAGCCCCTCGTCGTCGGTCGGATCGGCGGCGTTGCAGACGCCGATCAGCGTGCCATCGACGCCGAACAGGCCGCCGCCGCT
Organism: uncultured Planctomycetaceae bacterium; assembly: GCA_963923225.1. Lineage (GTDB taxonomy): Bacteria > Planctomycetota > Planctomycetia > Pirellulales > UBA1268 > QWOP01. The sequence continues at coordinate 615 of CAWUOA010000295.1, read as the reverse complement.
GCGGCCCTGCACCGGCTGGCCGGCGACCTGGACGTTCGCGGGGCCGAGGTACTTGTCGACCGCCGTGATCCGACTGGCATGGATCGTGGGATCCTGCCCGCCGTTGCAGCCGACGCTGAATACCTGCTCGCCGGGGGTCGCGCCGCGGTCGACGCCCCCCACGCGGACCGGCTCGATCGCCGCGTCGGTGAACACGCTCACCAGGGCCAGGTCGCGTTTCAGGTCCCAGGCGATCACCTGACCGCCCAGGCCCCGCTCGCCGCCGGCGCCGAAGAGATCGACCTCCACGCGCCCTTTCCCGGCGGAGTCGCGGAAGATGTGGCCGCAGGTGAGGATCAGCGCCTCCCCCTGCCGGCAGTCGACCACCGTTCCGGTGCCGAGCGACACGCCCCCACCCCCCTCGACGCGAAGCCGCGCCGTGGCGGAAAGGAGCCTCGCCTGGAGGGCCGCGGCCGTCGCGGAATCCAGCGGGAACGGCTCGGCGGCCGGCGCCGCCGGCCGCGGGACGCGGGGGGATGCCGACGTGCCGACGAAACCCTCGGCGAGCGGGCGGGTGGCGGGGCGCCGACGACCGTCGCGGGCACCGGCGGCGGCAGGCGTCCGCCCCCCTCCGTG
>CAWUOA010000294.1:0-4513 GCA_963923225.1 uncultured Planctomycetaceae bacterium | reverse complement strand
AAACCGGTCAGGGCACCATCCAGGAAAGCGCCCCCGACTGCAGCCACACGAGCAATCCGACGAGGATCGCCAGGGCGAGGCTGTGGGGGAGGACCCGCCGCAGGATCGTCCCTTCGGCCCGCTCCACGCCGGTGGCCGTCGCGGAGACGACGATGCTCTGGGCGTCGATCATCTTCCCCATCACGCCGCCGGTGCTGTTGGCGGTGCAGATCAGGAGCGGGTCGAGGGACAGTTGTTCCGCCGTCACGCGCTGCAGGCTGCCGAACATCGCGTTGCTCGAGGTGTCGGAGCCGGTGAGCGCCACGCCGAGCCACCCCAGCAGCGCCGCGAAGAGGGGATAGGCGGCGCCGGTGCGGGTCATCGCCAGGCCGAGGATCACGTCGGTGCCGGAGTACTTGGTGACGAAGGCCAGGGCCAGCATCGCCGCGATCGTGAGCAGCGAGGGGGCCAGCCGCGCGAGGGTCTCACGCCACAGCTCCCATGCCCGCCGCCGCGGGATGCCGAGCCAGGGGATCGCCACGAGCGCCGCGGCGAGGATGCCGGTGCCGGCCGCGGAGAGCCAGTTGAACCGGAACACCGCCGCCTCCGTCTCGCGCTCGAGGCTCGTCGCCGGCGGCACCTTGGCCACTCTGGCGTGGAGCCGCGGCACGGGCCACTCCGGGGCGACCGCGGCACGGGGGAGGATTCCCGCGACCACCGTGCCGTCGCGCGCCTCCAGTGCGCTTTTGACACCGGGCAGGCCCCAGGCGAACACCGCCACCGAGAGGAACACCCAGGGCATCCAGGCCCAGGCGACTCGGGCGGCGGAATCGGGCGCGGCGTCGAGCGCCGCGGGAGCCGCCGACGGATAACGCCAGATCTCGCGCGGCTTCCAGACGCGCAGGAACGCGGCGAGCGCCACCAGGCTCGCGAGCCCGCCGACGACGTCGACCAGCGCCGCGCCGACGAGGTTCGCCATCGCCGCCTGCACCGCCGCGAACGACACGCCGCAGACGAGCACCGCCGGCCACACGCCCGCCAGCCCGCGCCACCCCGCCATCGTCACCACCATCCAGGCCGGCACGATGAGCGAGAAGAAGGGGAGCTGCCGGCCGGCCATCGCCGAGATCGCCTGCTCGTCGAGGCCGGTCACCTTGGCGAGGGTCACGATCGGCGTGCCGAGGGCCCCGAAGGCCACCGGGGCGGTGTTGGCAAGCAGCGCCAGGCACGACGCCTCGAGCGCCGGGAAGCCGGCGCCGGCCAGGAGCGCCGCCGAGATCGCCACCGGCGCCCCGAAGCCGGCCGCGCCTTCGAGGAACGCCCCGAAGGAGAAGGCGACCAGCAGCGCCTGCGCGCGGTGATCGGGGGAGAGCCGGGTCACCGACCGCTTCATCACCTCGAGCGCCCCGGCCTCCACCGAGAGGGCGTAGAGGAACATCGCCGTGACGATGATCCAGCCGATGGGGAAGAGGCCGAACGCCGCGCCATGGGCCGCAGCGGCGCACGCGGCGTCGATCGGCATGCCGACGACGCCGATGGCGACGGCCAGCGCCGCCGCCAGCCCCGCGAGCGCCGACCGGGCCGCCGACCAGCCGCATCCCGCCATCAGCCCCAGGAGCACCACCAGCGGCAGCGCCGCGACGAGCGTGGAGAGGAAGGCCGACCCGAGCGGATCGTAGACATGGTCCCACACCATGGGAGGCTCCTGGAGCGTCAGAAGGCGACGAGCATCGCGGCCAGTCCGGCGATCCCGACGACGACCAGTCCGGCACCGAGCCACCGCGCGATCGGGAGCCGGTCGGAGTAGCGATAGTCGTCCCTGGAGACCGCGCGGAGGACGAGCCTGTGCTCCCACATCCCCACCAGCGTCGCCACGATCCCCAGCGCCATCAGCGTGGCGCCGAAGAAACGGGTCTTGAGCGGCGAGAATCCGCCGCCGTCGAGGCTCACCGCCGCCTGGCCGAAGCGCTCGATGCCGAAGCCGAGGCTGACCATCGCCAGGCTCGTGCGGATCCAGGCCAGGAGCGTGCGGTCGGCCGCCTCCCGGTTGCGTTCACGGGCGAGCTCCGTGGTCACCACGGCGCCGTCCTCGTCACGGCGATGCCGGTCGGCCGGTTTCCCGAGAGTGTCCATGGGGTGGAGGATACCACGCCCGGCACTCACTTCACCTCCACCGCCACGCTCGCCGAGCGGGCCTGGAACTCCGGCGCGTAGCGGCTGCGGATCGTGGCGAAGCCGCTCGAGGCGGCGCCGCGGTGCGCGGCGCGGAGCGAATACTCGAAGACGTGCGTGCCACGCGGGAGGCGCTCGAAGAACAGCTCCGTCGCCGCGTCGCGCACGGCGAGGTACCAGGCCGCGCCGTCGCCGTACCGCCAGCCGGAGAGGACGTCCACGGGCTCGGTGACGCTCGGCCGGTGGTCGGAAAGCTCGAGGAACTCGTAATCGCGGTCGGCGGTCACCACCAGCCGCACCACGAGCTCGTCGCCCGGCTCGACGCGCGTCGCCCCGTCGGCGGCGGCCGGCACCAGCTCCGCGCCGGCCTTGGTGCGGCGCTTGACGAACAGCTGCTTGTCGACGGCGAGCTCGGCCCGGCCCACGGCCGGGACGTTCGCCACGTCGTCGAGGTACTGCCAGTGGACCCCGCCCCAGGCCAGGCCGCGGTCGGTCTTCGAGATCGCCACGCGTGCCTGATTCGGCCCGATCTCCCCGTCGGCCCACCGTGCCTCGACGAAGCCGGTGCCCGCCTCCGGGGCGGAGGCCTTCCCCGCCGGGAGCGGCGCGCCGCCGACGGTCACCTCCACGCCGCCGGCCGGCGCGAGGAGATCGGCGCCGCGGCCGAGGAGCGCCCCGACGGCGGCGGCGGTGGCCCGGTCGCCGCGCCACCGGCTCGTGCGCTTCTGCGACAAGAGCCACGCCTTCATCGCCTCGACCCGTTCGGCGTCGCCGGCGACCTCGTCGAAGGCTTCGATCAAGACGGCTTGCGTCTCGATCGGTGCCGCGGCCCAGTGCCACCAGGCCGGGTGGGGGTCGCGCCACCACATCCCCTGCCAGGAGTCCTTCTCCTCCCCCGGCTTCACGTCGGCGTCGACGGCGCGCTGCCGGAGGCTGTCGACGATCTCCGCAGCCTTCTCCCTGTCGCCGGCTCGGAACAGCGCGATCGCCAGATGCCCCTGCGAGCGGCGCTCGCCCACCTTGGCCCAGGTCTTCCGCGCCACGTCGAGCCAGAACGCGTGGGCCGCCGCGGCCTCCTCCTGGGGCGGCGTGTCGGCCATGAAGAAGCTCCGCGCGAAAAGCGCGAGCGACACGAGCGGGTCGGCGACCGGCTCCCCCTTCGACTCGAGGGCGCGCTTCCGCCACTCCACGAGCGTGCGGTCGAGCCAGGGGAGCGTGGCGAGCGCCGGCTGGATGTCGATCTCGACGCCGGCGGCGCGGAGCCGGCCGAAGTCGGCGACGATCCCCAGCGTCACCGGCGCGCAGGTGCGTCCGCCGGGGAACCAGGGCCAGCCCCCGTCGGCCGCGCGGAGGCTTTCGAGACGCGCAAGCGCCGAGCGCTGCTCAGCCTCGGCGCGGTTGGCGTCGAAGAGGAGCCCGATCCGGCGCCGGGCCTCGGTCTCGTCGACCGCGTCGCGGAGCCAGGGGGTCTCGGCGAGGGTCGTCTGGAACAGCGCGGCGTTGCTCTCGAGCGGGCTCGCGAGCGGATCGCGGCCCGCCCGATTCTCGCGCCACAGCGCGAAGGTGCGGGCGATGCGCTCGTCGGAGCGGGCGATCTTCCCGGCCCAGGCGTTGGCGAACAGCCGCGTGAAGAGCGTCTCCACGCTCTCGTCGCTCTTCTCGGCGATGCTCGGGAGCGCGAGCACCGCGTACCAGGCCGGATTCGCCGTCGCCTGGACGACGAGCGTGCGGCTGGCGATCGAGGGATGGTCGGCGGCGGATGCGAGGCGCTCGAGCGTGACGCCGCGCCTGCCGGGTCCGCGGAGGGTGATCGGCAGCGACTCGTCGACGAGCACGCGGCGCGGCAGCACCGGGAGGATCGCCTCCTCGCCGTCGCTGGCCCGGCCAGCCGTGCCGATCGCCGTCCAGCGGAGGGCTTCGGTGCCGTCGGCGACGCGGACGCGGAAGGTGACCGGCTTCGACTCCCCCGCGGCCAGGGCGAAGGGAACCTCGGCGGGCGTCTCGAGAAGCGCCTGCCGCGCCGCGCCGCTCCGCGCGTCGGCGAGCTCGAGGCGGACGCGTCCTTCGAGCCTGCCGGTGGAGCGGTTGCCGAGCTTCACCGGGATCTCGACGACGTCCCCCTCGCGGAGGAATCGCGGCATCACCGGCTCGACCATCAGGTCCTTGGCGGCGACCGCCGTGTCGAGGAGCGTGCCGGAGCGGAGCCGGGCATCGTGCGCCAGCGCCTTGAACTGCCAGGTGGCGAGCGTGTCGGGGAGGGTGAACTCGATGGTCACGCTGCCGTCGGCGCGGCTCTCGAGCGAGGGGAGGAAGAACGCCGTCTCGACGAGGTTCTTCCGCGGCGGCGGCGCGGCGTCGACGG
>CAWUOA010000293.1:0-4522 GCA_963923225.1 uncultured Planctomycetaceae bacterium | reverse complement strand
GGGCGGTGAACCGGACCTCCTCCTCCGAACGTGCCTCCTCGGCATCGATGAGACCGCGGCGCCGTTCGTCGAGCGTCGCCGGCGGCCGGTCGATGAGGGCGAGACGGCGCTCCATCGCACGCCGCGGTCCGGCGCCGACCTCGGGAAGGAGCCGCTCGAACTCCCGTCGCGCCGCGTCCGTCTCACCCGCCGCCAGGCGGGCCGTCGCCAGCCAGTAGTCGCGCGTCGCGGCGGGGATCGTGGCCATCCTCGCCTCCATCAGCCGGCGCGTGGCTTCCACCCGGCCCGAGAAGGCGAACAGTGCCAGGCGGGCGTAGTCCCTGATCGCCTGGTGGGCCGAGAGTGCCTTGCGATGCCGCTCCCAGAGATCGACCATCCCGGGAACGTCGCCGATCTCGCCGTGGGCGCGGAGGATCAGCCCGAGCGTGTCGGCGTCGGTGGAGCGAGGGAACGCGTCGTGCGCCGTCCGCTCCACGATCTCCTCCCACCGTTGCAGGTGTCGGGCCCGGACGAGCGAGGCCTTCGCCTCCGCCGGGGCGCCCGGCCGGCAGAGTGGCTCGAGGAGCTCGAGGGCGCCGTCGATGTCGCCGCGGTTGGCCCGATCCTGGGCGCCGAGGAACGCCGGCATCTCGCGCCATCCGTCGCACGGATGGAGGACCGCGGCGAGGGTGGCGTAAGAGCGGGCTGCGTCGAATCGCTCGCGGCTGGCCAGAGCCGTCGCCGTCCGCAGGAGGATCATCGGGAGCACGATCAGGACGAGCCACGCTCCCGCGGCCGCCCAGAGGAGGCGCTCGTCCGCGGTGAATCGGCCGGCGAGCGTGAGGACGAGGAGTCCGAGCGAGAGGAGGAGCCACCCCCGCTGGCCCGCGCCCCGCCACCAGGCCCGGGCGGCGTTGGTCGCCGAGACGATGAGTAGGAACCAGAAAACCGCGTCGCCAGGCATCGTCACCCTCCCCCGGCGCCATCTTGGCCGACTCCCCCGACGAGGGGAAGGCCCTGGCAGGGGGAGCGGGGCGCGGCGAAGCCCGGATGGGCCCGCCGCCGATATGCTTTCCCAGGGTCGATCCGAAGTCACGCCGAGTGGAGAGCCACCATGCGCCGTCGCCGCTTCCTCGCCGAGTCGCTCGCCCTCTCCGGTTCCGGCCTCCTCGCCGGCCTCTCCGCCGTCGCCTGGCACGCCCCGGCCCGGGCCGACGCCGTCGGAGGCCAGCGTCTGGGCGACCTGCTCGTCGAGCGGCCCGCGACCGACCGCTATCTCGTTCGTTTCACGCCGACCTCGACACGTCCTTTGCGGATCGTGCAGTTCGCCGACACCCACTTCCATCCCGCCGAGTCGAGCCTCCGCACCGCGGAGACGATCCGCGGGATCGTCGCCCGCGAGAAGCCCGATCTGGTCGTCCATACCGGCGACTTCGTCAACAACGACGACGACGAGCGCGTCGAGTGGACGGCGCTCGACGTGATGAACGACCTCCCCGTTCCCTGGACGCTCTGCTTCGGCAACCACGACTACCCCGTGCAGCGTGCCGAGGGCTCGCGGTCGCTCGAGGAGATCCAGGCTGGAATCGCGCACGGCCTCCAGGGGCACGTGGACGCGCCCGACGGCCGCCACTACTGCTGGCGGTACGACCTCCATCCCGGCGACGCCGCCGCGCCGGCCGCGAGCCTGTTCTTCTTCCAGGTCGGGTACGCCAACGGCGACCGCAAGATCTCCGGGCCGCAGCTCGACTGGTTCGCCCGGCAGATGGCCGACGACGCCGCCCGCGGCGTCTCCGCGCCGATCACCGTCTTCGTCCACATCCCGCTCCGCGAATACCACGAGCTCTTCGAGCGTGGACCGGTCGAGGGGGTGAAGGCCGAAGGGGTGTGTTTCGACAGCGACACCGGCGAGTCGTTCGCCGCCTTCGCGGGCTCCGGCCGTGTCGTGGCGGTATTCTGCGGTCACGACCATGTCAACGACTACCACGGCGACTGGAAGGGGGTCGATCTGGCCTACGGCCGCGTCACCGGCTGGGGGGCCTACGGTCCGCCCACCTGGGAGCGTGGCGGCCGGCTCCTCGAGCTCGATCTCGCCGCGCCGCGCCCGCTGCCCCGCCACCGCGAGGTGTTCTGACGTGGCCGCCGACGAGCCGGGACCGGGGAGAGCCGCACGTCCGGAATGGGTCGAGCGGCTCCTCGCACCGGAGGCCTGGCCCCATCCGGTGGAGCGGGTGAAGCTCGTGGAGACACACATCTCCTGGGTCTTTCTCACGGGTCCCTTCGCCTACAAGGTGAAGAAGCCGGTGAAGCTCGAGTTCCTCGACTTCTCCACCCCCGATATTCGTCGGCACTTCTGCGAGGAGGAGGTGCGTCTCAACCGTCGCTTCGCCCCCGGGCTCTATCTGGAGACGGTGCCGATCGGGGGGACGGTCTCGGCTCCCCGCGTCGGCGAGGGGGCGGACGAGTCGCCGGTGTCCGGCGAAGCGCCCGCGCTTCGTGAATGGGCGGTGAAGCTCGTGCAGTTCGACGAGACCTGTCGGCTCGACGCGCTGTTCGACGCCGGGCGGCTCACGGTGGACGACTGCGTCCGCCTGGGGGAGGAGATCGCCCGCGTCGAGGCGACGCTCGCGGTGGCCGATCCGTCGAACGGATACGGCAGCCCGGAGCGGCTCCGCGCCGTGTTCGCCATGAACCTCGACGAGATCGCCCGCACCCGCCCCGACGCCGCCGACCGGGCCCGCCGCGTCGGCGCGTGGCTCTTCGAGAGGCTCGACCGCGACCGCGCGGCGTTCGTCGGGCGGATCGCCGGGGACAAGATCCGCGAGTGCCACGGCGACCTGCACCTGGCCAACCTCGTCCTTCTGGACGGCCGGCCGGTGGCCTTCGATTCGATCGAGTTCAACCCCACGCTGCGCTGGATCGACGTCGCCTCGGACGTCGCCTTCCTCTCGATGGATCTGGAGAGCCGTGGCCGGGCCGACCTGGCCGCGCACGTCACGAGCGCCTGGATGGAGACGGCCGACGACCACGCTGCGGCCGCCGTGCTCCCGGTGCACCGCGTGGCCCGTGCCGTCGTGCGGGCCGCGGTGGCGGCGATCCGGGGCGCCCAGGCCGACTGCCCCCCTGCCGAGAAGACCCGGGCCCGCGCCGAGTGCGACCGCTACCTGGCTCTCGCCGAGCGCCTCTCCGCCCCGCAGACGCCGGTGATGCTCGTCGTCACCGGCGTGTCGGGGTGCGGCAAATCGACGCTCGCCGGACGGGCGGTGGGGCGCCTGGCCGCCGTCCGTCTCCGCAGCGACGTGGAACGCAAACGCCTCGCCGGCATGGCCCCGGCCGACCGCCCCGACGGCGCCGGGGGGACCGCCGCGCTCTATTCGGCCGAGGCGACGCGGAGGGTCTACGAGCGCCTCGCGGCGCTGGCACGCGACCTCCTCGCGGCCGGCGCGAGCGTCGTCGTGGACGCGACCGGCAACACCCGCGAGCAGCGCCGCCTGCTCGCCGCGGCCGCGCTCGACACGGCCGCGCCCCTCGCCTGGGTCGACATCGATCTCCCCGAGGAGTTGCTCCTCGAGCGCGTCGAACGTCGTCGCGCGGAGGGCCGTGACCCGTCCGACGCCACCGTCGACGTCGTCCGCCGGCAGCTCGCCTCGCGCGAGCCGATCGGCCCGGACGAGACCGCGCCCGATGGCCAGCCGCGCGTCATCCGGGTGGCCGTCGGCGCGGCGGAGCTCGCCGATCCCGACGCGCTTCTCGACCGGGTGGCGGCGGACCTGCGGGGATCGATTCGTTCCGGAGCCGACAGATGACGCCGATCGACCAGTGGCGGAGCCGGGCGGAGAGCGCCGATGCGGTCGTCTCCCGAATCGTGAGCGGGATGAACGTCTTCGTCCACGGCGCGGCCGCGACGCCGACGACGCTCCTCGAGGCCCTCTGCCGGCGCGGCGACCTTCGCGACGTGCGGTTATGGCACATGCACCTCGAGGGGAGCGTCCCCTTCGCCGCCGACGGCTGCGGCGGCCGCTTCCGCTCGGTGTCACTGTTCACGGGCCAGAGCCTCCGTGACGGCGTCGCCGCGGGCCACGCCGACTTCGTGCCGATTTTCCTCTCCGACATCCCGGGCCTGTTCACGAGCGGACAGGTGCGCCTCGACGCGGCGCTGGTGCAGCTGTCGCCCCCCGACCGCCACGGCCTCTGCACGCTCGGCACGTCGGTCGACGCCGCCCGGGCGGCGGTCGATTCGGCGGGGATCGTGCTCGCCGAGATCAACGGCCGCTTCCCCCGCACGCGCGGCCACTCCGTGGTGCCCGTGTCCCGTCTCGGCGGCTTCTGTGCCACCGACCGGGCGCTGCCGGAGCGCGAGGCGCCCGGGGCCGCGGAGCGGGCGGTGGCCGACGCGATCGGCGAGCACGTCGCGGCGCTCGTGGAGGACGGGGCCTGCCTCCAGCTCGGCATCGGCGCCATCCCCGACGCCGTCCTCGCCCGTCTCGGCGACCGCCTCGACCTCGGCATCCACACCGAGATGTTCTCCGACAACGTCGTGCCG
>CAWUOA010000292.1:0-4525 GCA_963923225.1 uncultured Planctomycetaceae bacterium | reverse complement strand
CGTGGAGGAGGAGCGACTGCCGCTGGGCCAACTGCACCGCCTCGAGCTTCTGGAGTTCGTATTTCCGGTCGAGGATCGTCTTGATCGGGATCAGCCCTTCCGGCCCGATGCCCTCGAGTCTCGCGATCTCCCGGCTCACCACGTCGACCTCGGCGGTCGTCCGGAGGAGATCGGCCTGGGCCTGCACGATCTCCTCGTGCGTGAGGCGCAGTTCGAAGAGGGCCTGGCCCGGGACGACCGCCTCTCCCTCCGTGACGAGGATCCGCGCGACCGCCCCGGTCATCGGCGCGATGACCGTGAACTTCGACCGCCCGCGGCGCTCGACCACCATGCCCGGGAGCGTGATCGTGCGGACGAACGTGGAGAGGGCCACCTCCCCCTCCTCCAATCCGATGCTGCGCCGTGCCTGCTCCGAAAGCTCGAGCGAGTTCTCCTCCTCGTGCCCTTCGTGGTCGTGGTCGTGATCGTGGCCGTCGGTGGCGTGATCGTGATCGTGACCGTGGTCATGGCCGGCATGGTCATGGCCGGCATGATCGTCGGCCGCCGGAGCTTTGCCCGCCCGCGCGCCCCCCTCGGCCGGCATCCCCCCCAGGCTCTGGATCGCCCGGGCGCGGAGCGATGCCGGCCACTGGCGATGGAGGAGCAGGGTGGCGACGAGCGCCACCAGGCAGACGCACGCCGCGGTGGCGAACAGTCGAGGTGTCGACGGTGGAGACGGATGCATGGGAACCCCCGGGATGCCTTGGATGCGGTGCCCGACGCCCGCGGCGGAGATGCGGGACGGCGCTCGCGCGCGCACGGCAATCCGCTCGCGCACGACGACGTTGGATCGGCGGCCAAGTGGCCGCGCGGGGGCGTCAGACCGTCAGACGCTCGAAGAGCGGTGGCCGTATGGCCGAGGCCACCGGTTCACCATCACGCCGCTCCGAGCGTGGGCGGCTCGCGACGGTCGTCGACAGGAGCCGCTCGGTGGGAAGCCCCACCCGATCGACGGACGACGACAGCGAATCGTCGATCGTTCCGTCGGTCGTCGCCACGCAGTGGCAGCCGTCGCAATCGTGGCCGGTGTCCGGCGCCGGGTACCGATCGACGCCTGGTGCGCACGAGGCGCCGTGGGCACGATCCGCGTCGACGCGGCCATGGTCGCCTTCGTCCGGACAGCCATCGGCGCAGTCCGACGCCTCGGCATGGCCGTGGCACCCGGACGCCGCCACGGCGTGCGGCAGATGCACACAACACCCGAACGTGAAGTGGATCGCCGCCGCGATCGTCGTGATGGTGCTGATCAGGCCGCGCATGGGAACCCTCACACTCAATATCGGGTTTCATGCCGTCGATTCTCAAGGATCCGGTTCGCAGACGGCTGCTCCGCCTCGCCTTTTGCGGGATTCCGCCGTTTCGGGGGGCCGTTCAAAGCGAGGCGAGGAGGTCCTTGACCTTCGATTCGATCAGGTCGCGGACGCCGCGGAACTCCTCCGGCGTCATGTCGCGCGGATCGGGGATCTTCCAGTCCTCGCGCCGCGCGGCGAGGACCAGCGGACACTCGTCGCCGCAGCCCATCGTGATCGCCACGTCGACCGGCTTGCCGTCGAAGGCCTCGAGCCCCTTCGACGCGTGGGTCGTGAGGTCGTAACCGAGCTCGGCCATCGCCGCGATCGCCTTGGGGTTGATCCGTCCGGAGGGGCGTGAGCCGGAGCTGGCCGCCTCCACCTCGCCCTTTCCGTGGATGCGGGCGAAGGCCTCCGCCATCTGGCTGCGGTTGGAGTTTTCGACGCAGACGAAGAGGAGCTTCTTCACGGGTTCTCTCCGGGACGGTCGCCGGCCGGGGGATGGCGTGTCGATCCGATGACGCGGTGCACGGCCACGGCGACCAGCGCCCCCAGCGGCGGTGCCACGAGATAGATCCACAGGGCCTCGAAGCGGCCCGCCACGAGGGCCGGCGCCAGCGACCGGGCGGGATTCATCGACGCGCCGCTCACCGGGCCGCCGAAGAGGGCCTCCGTGGCGATGACGGCCCCCACCGCGATCCCCGCCATCGCCCCCCGCTCCTTCGAGCCGCTCGACACCCGGAGGATGACGAACATGAGGAACAGGCCGAGGAACGCCTCCATCACGAACGACTGTACGACCCCGCCCGACGGCGCCGTCACGGTGAGCCCCACGGCGCCGGGGAAGACGAGGCCGATGCCGAGGCTCCCGAGGATCGCCCCCAGGCACTGGCTCGCCACGTAGGGGCCGACCTCCTTCGGAGGGAAGCGGCCGTCGGCCCAGAAGCCGAGCGTCACGGCCGGGTTCAGGTGGCATCCCGAGGCGTCGCCGATCGCGTAGACCAGCGCCAGCACCGTCAGCCCCCAGGCCAGCGCCACCCCCACCTGTCCGAGCGTGCCGGGGGACTGCCCTTCGACGACGATGGCACTGGTGCCGGCGAAGACGAGGAGGAACGTCGCGAAGGCCTCGGCGACGAGTCGGCGGACGAGGGGACCGGTCACTGGGGGCAACCTGAAGGGGATCGAGGCGCGCGGAGTGGACCGCTCCACGAGGCATGACGCCCGCTCGAGCCAGGGGCGGACAGGGCGGTCGGCCGTCCGGTGCCGACACGGACCGATACACTATCGGGTGTATCTCCGGGCCGTCCAACGTGGCCCGTCCCGTGCCCGCATGGAGCGTCACCATGGCTTCCCTCCGCGTGTTCGACCGGCCCCTCTGCTGTTCCACCGGGATCTGCGGCCCCGACGTCGATCCGGCGCTCGTGGCCTTCGCCGCCGACCTCCAGTGGCTCGCCCGCAAGGGGGTCGCCGTGGAGCGGATCAATCCCGCCTGGCAGCCGACCGAGTTCGCGGCCGACGCGACCGTCCGCGCGGAGCTCGAGGCGCACGGCCAGGGGTGTCTGCCTCTGGTGATCGTCGACGGCTCGGTGGTGAGCCGCGGCGAGATCCCGAACCGGGCCCGCCTGGCCGCGTGGACCGGCACGCCGATGGAGTCCTCGCTCGACCTGCCGGTGATGCAGTCGGGGTGCTGTGACGACGGCGACGGGTCCTGCTGCACCTGACGATCCGGAGCCGATCGATGCGCGTCGTGGAGAACCCCACCCGCCTGCTCTTCTTCACGGGCAAGGGGGGCGTCGGGAAGACGTCGCTGGCGTGTGCCACGGCGGTGACGCTCGCGGACCGGGGGAAGCGGGTGCTCCTGGTGAGCACCGATCCGGCCTCGAATCTGGGGCAGGTCTTCGGCGTCGACGTCGGCGATCGGGAGCCGACGCCCGTGCCGGGCGTGCCCGGGCTCTCCGCCCTCAACATCGACCCCGAGGCCGCCGCGCGGGCCTACCGCGATCGGATCGTGGGGCCGGTGCGCGGACTGCTTCCGCCCGACACCGTGCGGTCGATGGAGGAGCAGCTCTCCGGCGCCTGCACGACGGAGATCGCCGCGTTCGACGAGTTCACGGGGCTCCTCACCGACGCCGTCGCGGAGGACGCCTGGGACCACGTGATCTTCGACACCGCCCCCACCGGCCACACGCTCAGGCTTCTCGCCCTGCCGACGGCATGGACCGATTTCCTCGACTCCGCCCAGTCAGGCGCCTCCTGCCTGGGGCCGCTGGCCGGCCTCGAGAAGCAGCGGCACCGCTACGCCGAGGCGATGGCCAAGCTGGCCGATCGATCGACGACGACGGTGGTGCTCGTCGCGCGTCCGCGGCAGTCGGCGCTCGCGGAGGCGGCCCGCACCGCGCACGAGCTCGCGGCCCTCGGGATCGTCAATCAGACCCTCGTCGTCAACGGTGGCATCCCGGCCGGAGACCGCACCGATCCGCTCGCCCGGGCGCTCGTCGCCCGCGAGGCGCGGGCGCTCGAGGCGATGCCCGTGGAGTTGGCCGCGTACCCGCGGGACGTCGTGCCACTCCAGCCGCGCAACATGGTGGGGGTGCCGGCGCTGCGGGCGATGCTCGCGCCCGACGCGCCCGGGGCGACCGGGGATGCCGCGACGCCCCCGCCCGTCTTCCCGATCCCGGAGGCGCCGCTGCGGGCGCTCGTCGATGGCATCGAGGCGGAGGGCCACGGGCTCGTGATGGTCCTCGGCAAGGGGGGCGTCGGGAAGACGACGATCGCCGCGGCGATCGCCGTCGCCCTGGCGGGCCGCGGGCACGAGGTCCACCTGACGACGACCGATCCGGCGGCCCATCTCTCGATGACGGTGGAGGAGGGGGTTCCCGGCCTGGCCGTCAGTCGGATCGATCCCCACGAGGAGCGCGATCGCTACCGCCGCCACGTCCTCGAGACGAAGGGGCGGGATCTCGACGCCGCCGGCCGGGCGCTGCTCGAGGAGGATCTGCGGTCTCCCTGCACCGAGGAGATCGCCGTCTTCCAGGCCTTCTCCCGCGTGCTCCTGGAGGCGCGGCAGAAGTTCGTCGTCGTCGACACCGCCCCCACCGGCCACACGCTCCTGCTCCTCGACGCCACCGGGGCCTATCACCGGGACGTCGTCCGCCACATGAATCCCGACATGCGCGTGGTGACGCCGATGATGCGGC
>CAWUOA010000291.1:0-4538 GCA_963923225.1 uncultured Planctomycetaceae bacterium | reverse complement strand
CATCGACATCGCCGGCTCGACGATCGACCAGATCTCGGTGACCGGGCTCCTCAACATCGCCGGATCGACGCTCCACTTCGACACCGCGAGCTGGGACGGCCAGACGCACGTGCTGGCGACGTACGGGTCGATCAACGGCGTGTTCGGCACGGTCGAGGGCCTCCCCTCCGGCTCGTACCTCGACTACGCCTTCGGCGGCAACCAGATCGCCCTGGTGGCGGCCGTGCCGGAGATCGGTGTCGCCGGGCTCGGCGGCGTGCTGGCGATGGTCGGCGGCGCTCTCGGTCTCCTCGAGCGCCGGCGGAAGCGGGCCTGAGACGGAGCCCTCCGGGCTGCGGTTGCCTTGCGGCGCCGCTCCGCGGTGAAATGTGGGCCCGACGAGAGCTCGTCGGGCACCACGCACCAGCGGAGCGGCCATGGCCAAGGGCAATCGCGGGATCAGGCTGACGGAGTCGGGCGATGACGGCGCGGCGCCGAAGGGCACCGTGCCGGACGTCGACATCGAGGGCCTCGGCGTCTTCTACCTCGGCCGGAAGGTCGATCCCGAGACGCACCGTGCGGGCCGCACGCCGCTCCTCCTCGACTCGCGGCGCCTCACGACGCACGCCGTCTGCGTCGGCATGACCGGCAGCGGGAAGACCGGGTTGCTCGTGTCGCTGATCGAGGAGGCGGCGATCGACGGCATCCCGGCGATCGTCATCGATCCCAAGGGGGATCTCGCCAACCTCCTTCTCGCCTTTCCCGAGCTCGCCGCCTCCGACTTCCGCCCCTGGCTCGACGACGAAGCCGCCAAACGCGACGGCATCACCCTCGACGAACTGGCCGACCGGACGGCGAAGAAGTGGCGCGACGGACTCGCCGCGAGCGGCCAGACGCCGGAGCGGATCGCCCGGCTCCGCGCGGCGGTCGACATGGCGGTCTACACGCCGGGCAGTTCGGCCGGGCGGGCGCTGGCGATGCTCGAGAGCCTCGAGGCCCCGCCGCGCGCCGTCCTCGACGACCCCGAAGCGCGGCGCGAGCGGATCGAGTCGCTCGTCTCGGGGATCTTGGCGCTGGCCGGCATCGACGCCGAGCCGGGCCGCAGCCGCGAGCACCTGCTCGTGTCGGCGATCGTCGACGCGCTCTGGCGCAGCGGCCAGACGGTCGACTTCGGGACACTGGTGCGCTCGATCCCCTCGCCGCCGATCGAGCGCGTCGGGTTCCTCGAGCTCGAGAACTTCTTCCCGGCCGCCGACCGCTTCCAGCTCGCCGGCCGGCTCAACACCGTCGCCGCCACGCCCGGCTTCGACGCCTGGCTCCACGGCGAGCCGCTCGACGTCGGCAGGCTCCTCTGGACCCCGGAGGGGAAGCCGAGGGTGAGCGTCGTCTCGATCGCGCACCTCAACGACGCGCAGCGCATGGCCTTCGTCACGCTCTTGGCCGGCCAGGCGGTGTCGTGGATGCGGTCCCAGCCGGGGACGTCGTCGCTCAAGGCGCTGTTCCTGATGGACGAGGTGTTCGGCTACCTCCCCCCGACGGCCAATCCCCCGAGCAAGACCCCGCTGTTGCTCCTCCTCAAGCAGGCGCGGGCCTTCGGGCTGGGGATCGTGCTGGCGACGCAGAATCCGGTCGACCTCGACTACAAGGCGCTCTCCAACGCCGGCACCTGGTTCCTCGGCCGCCTGCAGACGGCACGCGACAAGGCCCGCGTCCTCGACGGGCTCGAAGGGGCGGCGTCGACCAGCGGCGCGGGCTTCGACCGGGCCCGCGTCGACGCCCTCCTGGCCGGCCTCGAGCAGCGGATGTTCCTCCTCCATTCGGTGCACGACGACGAGGAGACGGTGTTCCAGACCCGCTGGACGCTCGCCTATCTCCGTGGGCCGCTGTTGAGGGAGGAGATCCGCCGCCTCACCGCCGCCTCGGCGCCGCCGGCCGCCGCGCCGGCCAGGATGGAGTCGGCCGCGACGGTGTCCGGCGCCGACGGTGGCCCGCGGCCGCTGTTGCCGCCGGGGGTTCGCGAGGTGTTCCTCTCGCCGGAGGGGCCGGTGGAGGAGGGCACGTTCTACCGGCCGGCGATCCTCGGCCGGGCCAGGGTCCGCTTCACCAGCGCCAAGGCCCGCGTCGACGTCGACCGCGAGACATGGTGCCTGGCCGACGCGGGGGACCAGCTCGGCGAATCGGCCTGGGATGGAGCGAGGCAGTTCCCGGAGGTCCCCGAGTTCGAGTCCGCGCCGCGCGGCGGCACGTTCGCGAGCCTCCCGCCGGCGCTCTCCACCGCGAAGGCGTACGCGGCGCTCTCCACGGCGCTCAAGGCCCATCTCGCCCGGACCGCGCGGATGGAGGTCTTCTCGGCGCCGTCGATCGACGCGGTGTCGCGGCCGGGCGAGACGGAGGGGGAGTTCCGCGTGCGGGTCGCGCACCAGGTGAAGGAATGGCGCGACCGCGAGCTCGACCGGATCCGCGACAAGAGCGCGGCGAAGCTCGCCTCGCTCAACGACCGGATCGTCCGTGCCAGGCAGAAGGTGGAGAAAGAGAAGGCCGAGGCGAAGCAGCGATCGATGCAGACCTACGTCTCGATCGGCACGGCGGTGCTCTCCGCCGTGCTCGGCCGCAAGGTCGCCAGCTCCGCGACGGTGGGGCGCGCCGCCACCTCGATGCGTGCGGCCGGCCGGGCGACCCAGAAGCAGTCCGACGTCGCCCACGCCGAGGAGACGCTCTCCGATCTCGAGGCCAAGCTCGCCGACCTCGAGACGGAGATCGGCGAGGAGCTCGAGAAGGTGCGTCTGGAGGCGAATCCGGAGCGGCTGGTGCTCGAGCCGCTGGAGATCGCGCCGAAGAAGACCGACGTCTCGGTGGAGGACGTCGTCCTCGCCTGGGTGCCGGCCGCGCGTCGCGCCGCGGTCGGCCGCGCGTCCCTGCCGGGGACGGGAGGTGTCGGGTGAGCGGCACGGTCTCCCGCGAGATCGTCCTCGTCGACTGCCCCGACGAGGTGGGCCTGATCCACCGGATCACCGGCGTCCTCGCGGCGCTGCGGCTCAACATCGACACCAACCACGAGTTCGTCGACGCCGATGCCGGGTGGTTCTTCTTCCGCGCCGAGGTCACCCCGTCCGCCGGCCCGGTGGCGGCGGCCGACGTGGCCCGGATCCTCTCCGGCGCCCTGCCCGACGGGGCGACGGTGCGCGTGGCCCGCGAGGCGAGGCGGCGGATCGTGATCTGCGCCACGCGCGAGCCGCACTGCCTCGGTGAGCTGCTCCTGGCGGCGACGTCCGGGGATCTCCCGGTCGAGATCGCGGCGGTGGTCGCCAACCACGACGTCCTGAGGACGCTGGTGGAGCGGTTCGACGTCCCCTTCCATCACGTGCCGCACGACGGGGTGTCGCGCGAGGCGCACGAAGAGGCGCTGCTCGACGCCGTGAGCCGCCACGGGCCCGAGTACGTCGTCCTCGCCCGCTACATGCGCGTGCTCTCGGAGGGCGCGATCGCCCGGTTCCCCGACCGGATCGTCAACATCCACCACTCGTTCCTCCCCGCCTTCGCCGGCGCCAGCCCCTACCGGCAGGCGTTCGAACGCGGCGTGAAGCTCATCGGCGCCACCGCGCACTTCGTCACCGCCGAACTCGACGCCGGCCCGATCATCGCCCAGGACGTGATCCCGGTGAGCCATGCCGACACGCCGGCCGGGATGGCCCGCGCCGGCCGCGACGTCGAGAAGCTCGTCCTCGCGCGGGCGGTGCGGCTGGTGGCCGAGGACCGCGTGTTCATCCATGGCCGGCGGACGGTGGTTTTCGGCTGAGCCGCCCCGTCGACGCTCCCCCGGAAGCCTCCGCTCCTGCTATAAGGTGGCGCTTCGTCCCTGCCCCTCCCGGGATTCCCCCATGTTCCCCGTCCGCCCCTGCCCCGTCCGTGCCCTGCTCGTGGCCCTCCTGGCCTGCGTCGCGATCCGTCCCGCGACGGCCCAGCAGGTGGCCGTCGAGGAGTTCACCCTCCCGAACGGCATGACGTTCCTGCTCGTCCCGCGTGCCGACCAGCCGAACGTGGTCAGCGCGGGCTGGGTGGCGAAGGTGGGGAGCGTCAACGAACGGCCCGGGATCACCGGCATCAGCCACTTCTTCGAGCACATGATGTTCAAGGGGACCGACACCATCGGCACCCGCGACCCGAATCGCGACGCCGCCCTCCGCGCGGAGCAGCGGCGCGTCCGCGAGCAGATCACGAACCTCGTCTGGACCGAGCAGTACGCCCGCTTCCTCCGCGGCGAGATCGACGATCCCTGGAATCCCGCCAACGACACCGACGCCCTGCGTCAGCTCCGCACCCGTCTCGACGGGCTGATCCGCACCCAGCAGGGCCGCGGCGAGGGGGGCAGCGAGCAGGGGACGATCGTCAAGGACGAGTTCGATCAGGTCTACACCAAGGCCGGCGGGAGCGGGATGAACGCCTTCACCAGCTACGACCTCACCTGCTACTTCATCACCGTCCCCTCCAACAAGCTCGAGCTGTGGGCCTGGATGGAGAGCGACCGGCTCCACGACAGCGTGTTCCGCGAGTTCTACTCC
>CAWUOA010000290.1:0-4554 GCA_963923225.1 uncultured Planctomycetaceae bacterium | reverse complement strand
CCGCTCGAACCGGAGGAGCGGCGGGCCAGCGATGCCCGCGTCGAGGAGCTGATCGAACTGGCCTCGCGCCGGCTGATCGACTCCGGCTGCAGCGCCGTCGGGCTGACGCCTGCCGAGTGACGCCGGGTCCCGCCCGAGCGGGCCGTCGCGCCTCTCGTCGCCCGGTCAGGGGCGGAAATCAGCCGGCCACTCGAGGGCGTCGAGGTCGGGCGGAGCCCAGCCGACGATCCGCGCGAGGCTCTTCCAGTAGCCGGGAAAGGTCTTTCCGGTACAGCGGGGATCGAGAATCCGCACCCCCGGCACGCGGAGGCCCGCGAGCGCCAGGCTCATCGCCATCCGGTGGTCGTCGTAGGTCTCGATCGACGCGGCGTGGAGCGGGGCGGGATGGATCTCGAGCCCGTCGTGCCGCTCGTCGACCCGCGCGCCGAGCCGGCGCAGCTCGCAGGCGAGATCCGCGATCCGGTCGGTCTCCTTGTCGCGGATGTGGGCCACGTTCGAGATCGACGTCGTCCCGTCGGCGAAGAGAGCCACCACGCCGAGCGTGGGGACGGTGTCGCTGATGGCGTTCATGTCGATGGCGATGCCGCGCGAGGCGCGGCCCGACACCGTCACCGAGTCCGCCGCGGGATCCTCCGACGACTCGTGCCAGGTGACCGTGCAGCCCATCTCCCCGAGTGCGTCGGCGAAGCGGACGTCCCCCTGCATGCTGCGGCGCGAGAGCCCCAGCACCGTCACCTCGCCGCCGGTGATCGCCGCCGCGGCGAGGAAGTAGCTCGCCGCCGAGGCGTCGGGTTCGATGGCGTAACGCCGGCCGGCATAGCCCCCGGCCGGGATCACCCACCGGGCCGGGCCGTCGATCCGGCACTCCGCGCCGAAGTCGGCCATCACTCGGCGCGTCATCTCGAGGTAGGGCAGCGACACGAGCCGTCCCTCGAAGTCGATCGTCATCCCGGCGTCGGCGCGGGGGGCGACCATCGCCAGGGCGCTGGCGAACTGGCTCGACGTCCCGCCGCGGACGGTGGCCCTCCCGCCGGCCAGGCCCCGGGCCCGGATCGCCACCGGCGGGCACTCTCCCGGGCTCTCCGCCACCGCCTCGGTGCCCAGGCTGCGGAGGGCGTCGAGGAGGTCGCCGATGGGGCGCTTCCGCATCCGCGCGGTGCCGTCGAGACGGTAGGCGCCGTGGCCGAGCGCGCAGACCGCCGCGAGGAAGCGGATCGTCGTCCCGCTGGCTGCACAGTCGAGCGTCGCCGACGCGGCGGGGATGATGCCGCCCGAGCCGCGGACGCGGATCGTGCCGGAGTCCCAGTCGGGGTCGACGCCGATCCCGAGCCGGGAAAGCCCGTCGGCCATGACCCGGGTATCCTGGCTGTCGAGGGCGCCGGTGAGCGTCGACTCGCCGGCTGCCAGCGCCGCGCAGACGAAGGCCCGATTGGTGATGCTCTTGGATCCCGGAGGGCGGATCGAGCCGCGCACGGGAGCGGCGGCGATCGGGATCACGAGACTGTCGGGCGTGTCGCTTGGCACGTGTGGAGGGAGCGGCCGGGAGGGCGGGAGAGGCCGGCCACGGGCGGGCAGGGGGAGGAATCGTCACATGGATCGTCGCAGGCAGAGTCTACCCCACGGTCCGGAGGGGAGCGGAGTCGGGCGGACGGAGGTCGGGCCGGGCGCCTGGGACTTCGTCGCGCCGCCGACCATCCGCTTCGGCGAGGGACGGATCGGGGAGCTCGGCGACGTCGCCGCGGCCCTCGGCCGCCGCGCCTGGCTGGTCGGCGGACGGCGGAGCCTCGTCGAGAGCCCCCTCCTCGGCCGGATCGAGGCGGTGCTCGCCGCTGCAGGAATCGGGGCGGTGGTGGCCGCGACCACGGCCGGCGAGCCGACGGTCGACGACGTCGCCTCGGCGCTCGCCTCCCTGCCCCCCGGGAGCCGGGAGGGGATCGTGGTCGTCGCGGTCGGGGGGGGCGCGGCGATCGACCTGGCCAAGGCCGTCGCCGCCTTGGCGACCGACCTCCCCGCCGGCTCCGACGCGGCCGCCTTCGACGCGCCGATCGTCGACCGGCTCGAGGGGGTGGGGCGCGGGATCGCGCTGGCCGCGACCCCGCTGCCGGTGGTCGCGGTGCCGACGACGTTCGGCACCGGCGCCGAAGCGACGCGCAACGCCGTCCTCGCCTGCCCGCGCCGCCGCTTCAAGAAGAGCCTCCGCAGCCCCCTCATGGTGCCGCGGGCCGTGATCGTCGATCCCGATCTCGGGGCCGGCTGCGAGCGGAGTGTCGTGGCGGCGGCCGGTCTCGACTGCGTGACGCAACTGATCGAGGCCTTCGTCTGCCGTGTGCGGAGGCCGCTGCCGCGGGCCCTGGTCCTCGACGCCCTGCCGCGCGCCGTGGAGGCCTTGCCGCGCGCGGTGGCCGACCCGGCAGACCCCGACGCACGTGCGGCGATGGCCCACGCGGCGCTCCTCTCGGGGATGGCACTTGCCAACGCGGGGCTCGGCCTGGCCCACGGGGTCGCGGCGCCGCTCGGCGTGGAGTGCGGCACGCCGCACGGCGTGGCCTGCGGGCTGCTGCTGCCGGTGGCGCTGGCCGTCAACGCGCCTGCCGTGGCCTCCGACTTCGCGACGCTCGAGCGGGCGATCGACGCCGGGGCGGCGGCGAGCGACGCGGCGGCCGCGGAGGCGTTCGTGGCGAGGATCGGCAGCCTGTGCGCGGAGGTGTCGGCGGCGGCGGGGCTGCCACGCCGGCTCGCCGACGTCGGCCTGGCGCGCGACCGGATCGGCTGGCTCGCCGCGAACTCCGGCGGCTCGAGCATGCGCGGCAACCCGGTGGAGCTCGACGCCGCCGCGCTCGAGGACGTCCTCGAACGGGCGTGGTGAGGGCCTCAGCGTTCCGCGTCGTCGGCCGCGGCGTCGCCACCGGCGAGCGCCGGGTCGTCGAGGAGACGGAGGAGGGGCTCCGCGTTCAGGCCGCCCTTCTCGGCCCGCGCCCAACATTCGCGTGCCTTGGCGGCGTCGGGCTCGGGCTTGGTGGCGTGCCAGGCGCCGAGGTAGAGCTGGTTCGCCGGGCGGGCGTCGAACCAGCGCGAGACGATGGCGAAGGTGATCCCCGCCGGGATCTTGTCGCGGGGGCTCGTGCGATTGCGGCCCTGCCAACGGTAGACGAACTTCTTCTCGTCGATCTCCACGACCGCGAGCACCTTCCCGTTGACGTCGAACTCGTTGCCCGTCTTGACCTCGGCGAGCGCCTTCTCGCGGTAGCCGGCGAAATCGCGGGCGTACTGTGCGAGCACCTGCCAGTCCGAGACGCGCCGTTTGGCCGCGAGGGAGACCGCGTCGGCCAGCGCCGAGGCGAGGACGGCGTCGGCGCTGTCGAAGTCCCCCGCGCGGACCGCGGCCAGCGCCTCCCGCACCGCGCCGTCCGTCTCGGAGGCGTCGCCCGTCGCGCCGTCGTCGGCCGGAGCCGTGTCGTCCATGGCCGGGTCGAACGTGGCGGCGGTGGTGTCGTCCATGGCCGGTTCGTCCGCCGTCGCCATGTCGTCGTCCTTGGACGGCTCGCCGGCCATGCCGGCGTCGTCGGGGGTGTCGTTCATCGCGAGGGCGGGCGGATCCTCGGGAGAGGGTTCGTCGGCGGTGGCGGTGGTCATCGGCCCGGACGCCGCCTCGTCGGACCGGGGGCGAGCGTCGCGGCGCGTCGCGACGGGCGATGGCCGCGTCGGCGGGGGGCTCGACGAGACCAGCGCGTCTTCCGGAAGGGGCTTGGCCGGCCGCGCGGCCGCCTCCCCCTTCACGGCCGGACCGTCCTCGGCCGCCGCCTGCATTTCGCGTTCCGCCTCGGCCGCCTTCGCCGCCGCCCGCGCCGCCTGCCTGAGGGAGTCGCGCTGCCCCTGCCACCAGATGAACGCTCCACAGATCCCCAGGCTCGCGAGGATCGTCAGCAGCGACACCCAGAGGCCGGCGGTGCCGCGCTTCCGCACCAGCCGCGGGCTGCGGACGCGGACGATCGGCGTCGGCGTCATCCCCTGGTCCGCGTCGTCGTCGGAGTCGAAGTCGACGTGCGCGTCCTCGGCGTCCGCCCGGACCTGCCTGGGGGGCGGGGGCATGGAGAAGGAGGGCGCGGGAGCTTTGCCGCCGGCCTTCGCGATCCGCGAGAGGACCGACTCGCGGGCCTGCTCGACCCGCAGGATCAGCGCCTCGCGCGCCGCGTGGTGCTCGCCGGCCGCCAGTCCCTTGAGTCTGGCGAGCCTCGTCTCCGCGGCCCGCAGAACGCGGAGCGGATCGGTCTCCCCGGCGGGGAGGCCGAGCACCTTGAGCGGGTCGGAGAGTTCGGCGCGGTCGATGCCCAGCCAGGCCCGACAGGGGTCGAACGGTTCGGGGTGGGGCTTGGGCACCGTGGGCACCGGCGGGGAGGGGGAGCCTTCGACGATATCCGATCCGCGGTCGCGCGTCACGGGCCGCCGGTGCGCCGCCAGACCGTCACGTCGGCGATCGAATGCTGGTGCTTGCGGGCGGTTTCCCGGATCACGAAGGGAATGTCGGTCCGGTGGACCAAGTCGAACGAGCCGGCC
>CAWUOA010000289.1:0-4574 GCA_963923225.1 uncultured Planctomycetaceae bacterium | reverse complement strand
TAGACGGCCGGATCGACGTCGGTGGCGATGGTGTCGACGTGGCCGTCGGCGAAGCCGGTGGTGACGAGGCCCGCATGGTCGCTGCTCGGCCCCCAGGCGGAGTCGCCGCGCGTGCCGCGGGCACCGAGGGCGAGCGCCTTGCGCGAGGGATTGGCGGCCGACGGGCCGTAGCCGATCGCCGCCTGGGCCCCGGCGGCGTTCCAGGCCCGGCCGTCGAGGGTCGGCACCGCGGGGGAGTCGTCGGCGAGGGCCACCACGAACGCCTGCATGCCGTCGATCCAGGCGGAGTTCCCCCCCTCCTTCGATTCCGAGAGGAGGATCGTCGTCGAGGTGCCATCCTTGAGGGCGTCGAAGTCCAGGCCGAGGACGGGGAGATCGTCGCGGTCGGGATCGACCGTCTTCGGGCCCTTGAGCGGCATGGCGCCGTTGTCGGCGATCGTCGCTCCCTTCGCCTGCGAGGCGACACCGGCGACGCACTTGTAGTTGGTGATCGCGATCCGCGGGTAGGGCGTGGAGCCGTCGTAGGTGGAGATCGAGTGGAAGTTCGATCCCGACGCGGCGGCGACCGTCGGCGGGCCGCCGTAACTGGGGCACTGGAGGAGCGCGAGCGCCGTCTGGCAGGGATGGTCGCCGCTGCCCGCGAGCTTCGCCATGAAGGGATAGGCTCCCCGGCCGAGCCGGTCGGAGCCGGTGAGGATCCCGGCGTGGAGCGTCGTCTCCTCGATGAAGGGGAGCACGTGGACGATCCAGCTGAATCCGCCCGGCGAGGCCGACGCGGGGCCGCCGCTGGAGGCGAAGGTCACGGCCGACTGCGGATAGCGGTCGATCGCCGCCGGAAGCCGCTTGTTGGTCTCCTGGCAGCGCGTGAGGCCGATGAGGAGCTGGCGCGTCTTGTTCGTGCAGCTCGACCGCCTGGCCCCCTCGCGGGCCATCTGCACCGCGGGGAGGAGGAGCCCCACGAGGGTGCCGATGATGGCGATGACGACGAGCAGCTCGACGAGCGTGAACCCGGCGGACGGGCGGGGGCCGAAGGGGCCGGCGACGTGCCGGCGGCGGGCGACGGAGGATCGAGGCGGCATCTTCATGACGAACACACGGTCCTCGGGAGGGGGGCGAAGCGGGAGAGACGTCCGGCGGCGGCGGAGTTTACCATGTTGCTTTTCCGCCACGGGAGCACCACGCTCGTGGCGCCGGCCGCGGAGACACCACGGATGAGCCAGGATCGCTTCCGGTTTCGCCTCGCGCCCCTGTTCCTCACGCCTTCGCTGGTGCTCTGCATCGCGCTTGTCGCCATCACCGCCCGGGGAGAGCGGCCCGATGCCGGCGCTCCCGCCGGCCCGTGGCGGACGCCGGTGGCCGTCGCCGTCTCGGGTGACGGCCGCCTCGCCGCCACCGCCAACCGGGCCCGGGGAACGGTGAGCCTCGTCGATCTCGCGAGCGGCACGCTCCTCGACGAGACCGCCGTGGGGAGGCGGCCGATGGCGATCGCGGCCGTCGGGGGCGACGGGTTCGTCGCCGCCTGCGAGTCGGGGGACGTCGTGCGGCTCGCCGTCGTCGACGGCCGACTGGTCGAGCGTGCCCGCTTCCCGGTCGGCTTCGAGCCTCACGCCGTGGCCGTCGCCCCCGACGCCACGACTGTTTGGGTGAGCCGGGCCGCGTCGGCCGAGATCGTGGCGGTCGCGCTCGCCGCGGGGGGCGACGCGGGCCACGCGGTGTCGGAGCCGATCGCCGTCGGCCCCCTGCCCCGTTTCCTGGCCCTCTCCCCCGACGGTGGCACGCTCGCCGTCGCCTGTGCCGCCGGAGGGGAGATCGACCTGATCGACACGGCCAACCGATCGGTGCGATCGCGCCATCCCTTCAAGGGGCTGAACCTCGGCCAGCCCGCCTTCACTCCCGACGGGGCCACGCTCTTTTTCACCTTCACCTACGACGGCGGCGGCCATCCCTCCCCCGGCAACATCCGCCGCGGCTGGGTGACCGGAAGCCGGCTGGGAAAGCTCGCCCTTTCCGACGGCAGTCTCGAGGGGCTCACGCTCGACGTGTCGGGCAAGGCGGTGGGAGACGTCCTCGGTCTGGCCCTCGTCGATGGTGGAGCCACGGTGCTGGTCAGCGCCGGTGGCACGCACGAGGTGCTCCGTCTCGACGTCGCCCGCGGGCTCCCCTGGACGCAGATCAGCGGCGCGGAGGTGATGGATGGCCGGCTCGCCGCCGACCAGACTCGCTTCCGCCGCCTCGATCTCGGCGGCCGTCCCCTCGGCATGGCCGTCGTGCCGACCAGCGGCCACCTGCTCGTGGCCGACGCCCTGGCCGACGAGGTCCACGAGATCGATCCGGCAGGGCCCGACGCCGTCCGCTCGATCGCGCTTGCGCGTGGCGAGACGCCGACCGACCAGGAGCGGCTCGTCCGCCGCGGCGAGGCGATCTTCCACGACGCGCGTCGCAGCCTCGACCAGTGGTACTCCTGCCACACCTGCCACTGGGAGGGGGGCGGGAACACCGTCACCTTCGACACCCTCAACGACGGCTCGGTCGCCACCTACAAGACGGTCCTCCCCCTCTGGCACCTCGCCGAGACCGGACCCTGGACCTGGCACGGCTGGCAGGAGGATCTCACCGCCGCGGTGCGGAAGTCGATGATCGACACCATGCAGGCGCCCGAGCCCGATCCTGCCGACGTCGAGGCGCTGCGGGCGTTCCTCGCCGGCCTCGAGGCGCCGCCGAGCCCCTTCCGCGGGCCGGCGGGTGAACTCGGCGACGCGGCCCTGCGTGGCCAGGCCCTCTTCGAGTCCTCCCGCGCCGGCTGCACCCAGTGCCATGCGGGCCCCCTGTACACGAGCTCCGATCTCCACGACGTCGGTCTGGGCAAGGCGAGCGACCGGTACCCATCCTTCAGCGTCCCCACGCTCGTCGGCGGCTTCCGCAAGACGGCCTGGCTCCACAACGCCCGGGCCCGGAGCCTCGAGAAGCTCCTCGCCGGCCCCCATTCGCCGGAGAAGGTCCTCGGGGCCGAGCCGCTCTCGGAGGAGGAGATCGCCGATCTGGTCGCCTTCCTCCGAGCGCTGTAGATCCCGGTCCCTGCTCTCCGGTGTTCCTTCCCCGGGCCGCCCGTTCGTGCCCACCTATACTGCAGGGATGGCAGTCAAAACGGGGAGTCCGGCGGCGATGGAGCGACACGAGCGAGCACTGGCCGGCACGACCCGCGCCGCGATCGTCGCGGGCCTCTTCGGCGCGTCGATCGCCTCCGGCTGCCGGGAGCCGGAATTGATCCTCCCGCCGCCGAAGGTGGCGAAGTCCACTGCCACGACGGCGGCCGCGGAAGGGCCTGCAGCGGAGCCGATGCCGCTGCCGGCGGAGGTCCCGGCGCGGCCGACGTTCCCCCACGCGAACGGCTCCGACGCCGAGTGGCGGGAGGGCGTCCTCCGCGACGAGTGCTTCGACCTCGCCGAAGCCCTGCTCGCCTCGGCTCCGAGCGATCCTGCCGGATGGCTCCTCCTCGGCGCCGTCCACGAGCGCTTCGGCGACCACGAGGGGGCTCGTGCGCTCTGGAATCGTGCGCTCGCCATCGCCCCGCGTCTCCCCGAGGCCCACCGCCAGCTCGGCGACGCGGCGCTGCGACGCGGCGATCCCGAGGAGGCAGAGAAGCAATACCGCGACGTCCTCGACGTCGATCCCGACGCGCTGCCGGTGGTGGAGAAGCTCGTCGGCGTCCTGCTCGACCGGGGCGACCTGCAGGGGGCGGGTGATCTCCTCGCCGCCTTCGTCGCCGGCCGGCCGCGGCTTCCGGAGGGCTGGTGCCTGCTGGGCAAGGTGCGGCTCCTCGAAGGGCGGCCGAGCGACGCCCGGAAGATGTTCCAGAAGGCGATCGACGCCGACCCGCTCTCCCGTGACGCCAGCCGCGGCATGGAAGCGGCGATCCGCGCCGAGGGCACCGACACTCCGGTGGAGGTGGAGCTCTCGCGCCGGCTGGAGGACCGGCGGCCGGCGTCGCGTGCCGAGCGGCGCATCGACCTGGCCGCCCAGGCCGACGCGACGCTGTTCGCGGCGTCGGCCCACTACTGGGCCGCGTCGGCCCACGCCCGCCTGGGCGACGCCACGCGGGCGGCGATGGCGTGGCGACGGGCCTTCGAGATCGATCCCGACGACGGGGACAGCCGCGAGGCGCTGGCGCTGTTGCTCGAGAACGGCGGCCGGACCCGCGAGGCGATGCGCGTCCGCCAGGAGTGGTGCGACCGCGAGCCGACCAACCCCGCCGCCTGGTTCGGCAAGGGGAAGCTGGCGCTGGCCCTCGGTCTCCCCGACGAGGCGGCGACGGCGCTCGGGAAGGTGGTGGCGATCGCCCCCGATCGGGCCGAGGGGCAGGCGCTCCTCTCGCGGGCCCTCGCCGGGAGCGATCCCGACGGGGCGCTGGTCGCCGCGCGGAAGGCCGCGGACCTCGATCCGACGGCCGACCACTCCGTGCTCCTGGCAGAGACGCTCGCCCGTGGCGGCGAACGCGACGCCGCGATCGCCGCGTACGAACGGGCCCTGGCACTCGACCCCGGCCACGATCGGGCCCGCGCCGCCCTCGCGGCGCT
>CAWUOA010000288.1:0-4577 GCA_963923225.1 uncultured Planctomycetaceae bacterium | reverse complement strand
TCACTCGGCCGCGGAAAAGAAGAGGAGGTGCTGCCAGGGGAGCCTGTCGAACTCCCCCGCCAGCCGGTAGCCGGCCGGCTCGAGTTCGGCCCGCACCTGGGCCTTGGTCATCTTGTGCAGCGGCTTGATGGGAACGGCGGGATCCTCGCCGCGGAACTCCACCAGCGCCACCCGCCCCCCGGGCGAGAGGCTCTCGCGGATCCGGGCGAGCATCGGCTCGGGATGGGAGAACTCGTGGTAGACGTCGACGCAGAGGACGAGATCGACGACGCCGTCAGGCAGACGCGGATCGACCGGGGAGCCGAGGACGAGGCGGATGTTCGTCAGACCCTCCTGGGCGGCGCGCCGGGAGAGCATGCGGAGCATCTGCGGCTGGATGTCGACGGCGTACACCAGACCCTCCGGCCCCACGAGGCGTGCCAGTTCGAGGGTGTAGAAGCCGTTGCCGGCGCCGAGGTCGCAGACCGTCTGCCCCTCCTTGACGCCGAGTGCCTCGATCATCTGGCGGCAATCCTCTTCGCGCTGCCGGCTCTCCCGCACCAGCCACGGCGCGCCCGTGTAGTGCATCGTCTGCGCGATCTCGCGCCCCATGTGGAAGGGGGACGCGGGGGGGATCGGCGTCTTCCGGTCGACCTTCATGTCGATCGGAAGGAGGCGATTGCGGGAGGGAGGGGGCCTGACGCGCGTCGCCGTCGCTCCGCCCGCCTCCTCGGCGGTCTCGTCACCGGAATCCTCCCCTTCGCCGGCATCGACCTCGCCGAAGGGATCCTCCTCCATCAGCTCCTCGATCGGCGCCGGCTCGTCGAGTTCGGCGACCGCCTGGCCCCGCGCGGCGCACGGAATCAGGACGAGCGCCGCAGCCCCGAGGAGGAGCGCGAGCGGGAGCGGGGACGGCGCGACGCGGCGGCGGAGGGAAGCCATGACGGCAGTATAGCCCGGCGGCCCCGGAACGGACGGACCAGGCCGGCCGGAGGGACCGCGCGTCAGGCCGCGCGGCGCGACTGGCCGTCGACCGAGAGCTCGCGGGCGTCGGCGGAGAGGCTCTGGATCGTGATCCCGTGGGCCTCGGCGAAGCGGCCGAGCGCCTCGCCATCGACGAGGATCGTCTGCCCCGCCTCGATCGCCAGCACGCGGGCACCCGCGGCGGCGAGGCTCTCGAGGGTCCCGATTCCCACCGTCGGCATGTCGAAGCGGTCGTCCTGCTCCGGCTTGGCCACCTTCACCACGACCAGACCACCGCTGGTGCAAAGCGTCCCGGCGCGGCGGATGCAGGCATCGGTCCCCTCGATCGCCTCGAGCGCCACCGGGGCCCGATTCCGCACCACCACCGTCTGGCCGATGTCGTGGCGGCCGAGCTCCTTGGCCAGCCGCCAGCCGAAGGCGACGTCGGCCTCCTGCGCCGACGACAGCGGGGGCCCGGCGAGGCGGCCGGGGACGGCGAGCAGCTCCGGGGCGAAGTCGGTCGCCGGGCAGATGCGCACCCCCGAGGCGTCGAAGGCTGCGGCGATCGCCCCCAGGAGCGAGTCGTCGCGGTTGTCGCGCGAGCGGCTGATGAAGTGGGGCCAGAAGGTCTTGAGTCCCGTCCAGTCGGGAAGGTGATGGCGCCACGCGCCGCGGGCGAAGATCGTCGTCTTGTGGATCTTCCCCGCCATCGTGGCGCGTCCCACGCCCGCGCGGCGGAAGAAGGCGATCGCGCCGCCGATCTCCGCCACGCCCACGGTGCCGTACACGTCGGCCAGCGGCTCGAGATCGGCGTCGGCATGGCCGCGGATGGCGAGCACCGCGGTGCGGCCGCCGCTGCGCCGCACCGCCTCGGCCACCATCACCGGAAAGCGTCCCCAGCCGGCGAGGATGCCGATCGTCTCGCCGGCCAGATCGAGCGTCTGGCGTGCGGAAGGTGCCGGGGTGCCGTGCGGGAGGTGCATGGGCGGGGGTGGAAAGCGGTGGGACGGGCCGGGGAGCGGAGACGGTCAGGCAGCCTTCGTCGCGTCCGCGTCCGGGCGCGATTCGAGCCCGGCGACGCGGGCCGCGAGATCCTTGAGCGACTTCCGCATCTCGGGGAGCTTCGACATCGTCGCCAGCTGCAGCTTGCGGTCGCGGAGCTCGATGGCCGGCTCGCCGAGGACGGTGACGCCCGGCGGGATGTCGTTCGACACCCCCGAGCGGGCGCCGAGGACCGCCCGGTCGCCGATGTGGACATGGTCGCGGACCCCCACCTGTCCCGCCATGACGACGAAGTCGCCGGTGGTGGTGCTCCCCGCCACGCCCACCTGCGAGCAGATCATGCAGTGGCGGCCGATGCGGCAGTTGTGGGCGATCATCACGAGGTTGTCGACCTTCGTGCCCGATCCGATCACGGTGGGCCCGTAGGTGCCGCGGTCGATCGTGGCGTTGGCACCGATCTCCACGTCGTCGCCGAGCTCGACCCAGCCGAGCTGCGCCGAGAGTGAGTGCCCCTGCGGGCCCGACTTGTAGCCGAAGCCGTACGCGCCCAGCACCGCCCCGGCGTGGACGATGCACCGGGCGCCGACGACGGTGTCGTCGTAGAGCGTCGCGTTGGGGAAGATCGTCGTGCCGGGGCCGACGCGGCAGCCGGCGCCGACGCTCGCCCCGGAGTGGATCGTGCAGCCGGCGCCGATCTCGGCGCCGGCTCCGACGCGCGCGAAGGGGTGGATCTCCACGTCGGCGCCGAGGCGCGCCGTGGGATCGACCGCCGCCTGCGGGCTCACCCCGCCGCGCGTGGTCGTGCGCGGCGGACGGAAGTGGAGAATCGTGGCGGCGAACGCCGCGTGGACGTCGGCCACCTCGATCGCCGGCCGGTCGACCGGCCCGGTGCCGACGGGCACGATCGC
This sequence comes from uncultured Planctomycetaceae bacterium, assembly GCA_963923225.1. GTDB lineage: Bacteria > Planctomycetota > Planctomycetia > Pirellulales > UBA1268 > QWOP01. The sequence continues at coordinate 1,725 of CAWUOA010000288.1, read as the reverse complement.
GGCGCCGGCCCCGCTCTTGACGAGCAGGTGCAGCTTGTCGGCGGAGTCGACGAGCGTGACGTCCGCGGGGCCGGCCCGGTCGAGCGTGGCGGCACCGGAGACAGGCAGGTCGCGGTCGCCTCCGGCGGAGCCGGCATGGACGGCGGCGGCCCCGAGCGCGCGGGCGAGATCATCGAGCGGGATCGGCATGGCGGGCCCTCCTTCCCCGCCGCGACGCTCGGGCTCGAACGAGCCGTCCGCGCGGAGGGGGCGGGAAGATAGGGACTTTCGGCCCCCTGCCGCAAGACGGATTCGGGCCGTGCCGGGGGTCGCCCGGCGGGCCCGAACGGCTCGATCAGGTGATGTTCGGCGACTCGGTGGCCAGGTCGTCCTTGGCGATGTCCGCGTCGTCGAGGCGGCGCGGGGGCCAGAACGCCAACAGCAGCAGCACCGCGGCCACCAGCGACATCACCACCGGCACCATGAACAGCGTCTTGTAGTCGATGCCGGCGTCGGTGGTGAGCCGCTGCTGCAGCGGGATGAAGAGCCACTTCGCCGCCAGGTCGCCGAGGCCGAGGACGAGGAGGTTGAAGAGGCTCTGGGCGCTCGAACGGACGTCCTTGGGGAAGGCGGCGTCGATGAAGATGTAGAGGGTGGCGAAGAAGAAGGCGTAGCAGATGCCGTGGAGGACCTGCACCGCGATGATCACCGTCTGGTTCTGCGGCAGAAGCGCGAAGACCGCGAAGCGGGCCGCGTGGCCGAGGATCCCGAGGATCATCGTCGTCTTCCAGCCGAGCTTCGCGAGGACGCCGCCGAGGACGGCCATCGTGACGATCTCCGCCACCTGGCCGATGCTCATCACCGGCATGATCCACTTCGCCGGCAGGCCGACGGTCGGGCTCCCGAGGAACTCGCCGGCCATCACGAAGTAGCCGTTGTGGATCACGGCGTCGATGAAGGTGACGACGAACAACACGAGGAGGTACGGCCGGGCCAGGTACTTCGCCGCCTTGAGCCAGGCGAAGCCCCCTTCCCCCGGCGCCGCGGGCTTCGGCGGCGTGTGCGGCAGGAACAGCGAATAGGCGGCCAGCGCCAGCGAGATCACGCCCGAGATCAGGAAGATGTTCCGGCTCGCGGCCACCGCCTCGGCACCGCTCTTCCCCTCGAGGATGAAGTACAGCGGCCAGGCGACGAGGATCCAGCCGATCGTGCCACCCATGCGCACGATGCCGAACTCCTTCTGGGCGTCCTTCATGTGGGAGAAGGCCAGGGAGTTGGTCACCGAGATCGTCGGCACGTAGAACAGCGAGTGGACGAGCATCAGGGCGAAGAAGGTGGTGAAGTCCTTCGCCCAGTACATGCCGAGGATCGCCAGGCCGCCGATCAGGTGACTGAACGCGAGGAACTTCTCGGCCGCGAAGGTGCGGTCGGCGAACTGGCTCGAGAAGAAGATGCCGACGATCGAGGCGATGGCGAACGCGCTGCCGACCCAGGCCTGTTGGGAGGCGCTGAAGTTGAGTCCGTCCTTGCCCATGTAGCCCCAGATGAGGGGCAGCCACGCCCCCCAGATGGCGAACTCGAGCACCATCATCAGCCAGAGGCGGAACGTCGGGGCTTGGGTAGAACCGACGCCGTCCCCACCGGCGTGGCCATTGGTGCTTGTGTGCATGGCGGGAAGGATACCCTCCCGCCCCCCTCTCCGCCTGTCTCTTATACACATCTCCGAGCCCACGAGACCAGAGAGGA
>CAWUOA010000287.1:0-4584 GCA_963923225.1 uncultured Planctomycetaceae bacterium | reverse complement strand
TCGGCACGCCCGGATTCCGAGCAGATCCAGATCGGCAGCGGCGTGCCCCAGTACCGTTCGCGCGACAGCGCCCAGTCGACGTTCGTCTCGAGGAAGTTGCCGAACCGGCCCTCCTTGATGTGCTCCGGGAGCCAGTCGATGCGTGCGTTGTTGGCGAGCATCGCCTCGCGGAACTGCGAGGTGCGGATGAACCAGCTCGCCCGCGGGTACTGGATCAGCGGGTCGGCGTCGGCACGCCAGCAGAACGGATAGTCGTGGACGTACTGCTCTTGGTGGACGAGGATCCCGCGGCCGCGGAGGTCGCGGGTGATGTCCCGGTCGCACTCCTTCACGAACCGGCCGCTCCCCATGGGGAAGGTGTCGGTGAAGGTGCCGTCGGGGGCGACGCAGTTGAGCAGCTCCGGCCCCCCCGAAACGAACCGCGGCTGCTCGGCCATGAGCACGCCGTAGTCGACCTCGCCGAACGCGGGGGCGACGTGGACGATGCCGGTGCCGGAGTCGGTGGTGACGAAGTCGGCCGCCACGACACGCCACGCGGCCGCCTGCCTCCCGCCGCCGACCAGCTCCGCCTGCCGCGGCGGGCCGGCCGGGCGAAAGGTGTCGAAGGGAGGCTGGTAGTCGCGGCCCACCAGGTCGATGCCGCGGAGCGTCTCCAGGGTTTCGAAGGAGACTTTCAGCTTCTCCGCGAGCGGCGCGGCGAGCGCTTCGGCGACGACGTATTCGGGCGCCCCGGCAGGAGCGCCGCTCTCGCGCACCACGACATACTCCAGGTCGGCCTTCACCGCCGCGAACTGGTTCGAGGGGAGCGTCCAGGGGGTGGTGGTCCAGGCGACGAGGCTCCGCCCCGAGGGGCGGCCGGCGGCGTCGAGGAGCGGGAAGGCGACGTAGACGCTCGGATCCTGCACCTCACGGTAGCCCTGGCCGACCTCGCCGCTGGACAGCGCCGTCCCCCCCTGGGCCCACCACCACACGATCTTGTGGCCGCGGTAGAGCAGCCCACGGTCGAAGAGATCGGCGAGCGCCCACCAGACGCTCTCGACGTAGGTCTTGTGATAGGTGACGTAGGCCTGGGAGAGATCGATCCAGAATCCGATCCGCTCGGTGACGCTCTCCCACTCGCGCATGTAGCGCCACACGCTCTTCTGGCACTCGTGGATGAACGGCTCGACGCCGTAGGCCTCGATCTCGGCCTTGGAGTGGATGCCGATCGCCTTGCAGACCTCCACCTCCACCGGCAGCCCGTGCGTGTCCCAGCCCCCCTTGCGCTCGCAATACTCGCCGCGCATGGTGCGGTAGCGCGGGTAGAGGTCCTTGATGGTGCGCGTCAGGCAGTGGCCCGGGTGGGGCATGCCGTTGGCGGTGGGGGGGCCCTCGAAGAACACGAAACGCCGCGCGCCCCGCCGCTGCTCGAGTGACTTGGCGTAGATCCCCGCCGTCCGCCAGAAGTCGATGACGGCCAGTTCGCTCTTCGGGAAGTCGGGCTTGCCGCGGACGGGTTGGAACATGGGTGGACGTGCGGAGGAGTCGAAAGACGGAGGATGGAGGGAGGGAACGCGGCGGGACGAGTCAGAGATCGACCGTCTTGCCGGTACGGAACGACTCGTCGGCCGCCAGGACGATCCGCAGGCTGTTGATCGCGTCCTCCATGTGGGCGGAGAGATCGCGGTCGTTGCGGATGCAGTCGAGGAACAGCTCCTGCTCGCGGCGGCAGAGGCCGTCGTGGTCGGGCTCGTCGAGACAGTCGATGAGCTCGTCGGCGCGGGCGAAGGTGCCGTCGGGCTCGAGCTCCCCGTGGTGGACGCGGAGCAGCGCCGCCTTGGAGTGGGCGTTGACGTCGTCGCTGGCGGCGTCGCCCTCCTTGGTGCCGACGATGCTCACGCAGCCCTTCGGGCCGACGACGTCCTTCACGAAGTAGGCCACCTCGCTCATCATCGGCCCCCAGCCCGCCTCGTACCAGCCGACGGAGCCGTCGGCGAAGGTCACCTGCAGGCAGCCGTAGTTGTACATCCCGGGGACGAGCTCCTCGGTGAGGCGGGCGCCGACGGCGCTGACGCGGACCGGCTTCGAGCCGGTCATCAGGCACATCACGTCGACGTAGTGGACGCCGCAGTCGACGATCGGCGACATCGAGTTCATGAGCTGCTTGTGGGTGTGCCACTGCGGCCCGGACGACTGCTGGTTGAGGTTCATCCGCATCACCAGCGGCTTGCCGAGCGTGCGCGCCACGTCGATGAAACGGGTCCAGGTGGGATGGACGCGGAGGACGTACCCGACGACGAGCTTCTTCCCCGCGCTGCGGGCCGCCTCCACCACCTCCCTGGCCTCGGCGACGGTCGGCGCCACCGGCTTCTCGAGGAACACGTGGCACCCGGCGGCGAAGGCCATCCGGGCGTACTCGGCATGGGTGTCGGGGTAGGTGTTGATGGAGACCGCGTCGGGCTCGGTGGCGGCGAGGGCCTGGCCGTAATCGGAGAACTGGGGGTAGTCGTGGCCGAGGGCGTCGAGCAGCGCCCGCCGCGACGCTTCGCCGCGCGCCACCACGCCGACGATCTCGAAGCCCTCCATGGCGTGGTAGGCCTTGGCGTGCGAGGTGCCCATGTGGCCGCAGCCGACGACGAGGATCCGGACGGGGCGCGACACGGGAGGGTCTCCGGGGAAGGGAAGGGCGGGGCGGACGCGTGGACGAGGCGCGGGACCGACGGGCCGGGCGGGCTCAGCCGCGGGCCTCGCCGGCCCGGCGGACGGCGGAGGTGACGATGGCCCTGAGCTTCGGCTCCGCGCCCCGGGCGACGGCGAGGATCTTCTCCACGGAGGCCACCTCGAGGTGGTCGGGGAGGCACATGTCGGTGACCACGGAGATGCCCAGGACGCGCAGGCCCGCGTGGACCGCGACGATCACCTCGGGCACGGTCGACATGCCGACGACGTCGGCGCCGATGCCGCGGAGGAAGCGGTATTCGGCACGCGTCTCCAGATTCGGCCCGGTGACGGCCACGTAGACGCCGCGGTGGGCGACGAAATCCTCGCGGCGGGCCACCCCGAGCGCCTCGTCGATCAGCTCCGGCGTGTAGGGGGCCGACATGTCGGGGAAGCGGGGGCCGAGCCGGTCGTCGTTGATCCCGACGAGCGGATTGTCGTTCATCAGGTTGACATGGTCGTCGATGATCATCAGGTCGCCGGTGCGGTAGTGCGGGTTGAGCCCGCCGCAGGCGTTGGTGACGATCAGGAGCCGGGCGCCGAGACGCTCGAGCACCCGCACGGGGAAGGTGATTTGAGCGAGGGGATAGCCCTCGTAGGCGTGCATCCGCCCCTCCATCACCATCACGGGTACCCCCTCGAGGAGGCCGCAGACGAGTTGCCCCGCGTGGCCGGTCGCGGTCGACCGGGCGAATCCCGGGATCTCCCCGTAGGGGATCGTGACCGGATCGCGGATCGCGGCGGTGACGCCCCCCAGGCCGCTGCCGAGGATGATGCCGACGGCGGGCATCTCCGGCCATCGCGCCCGGATCGCGGCGGTGGCCTCGGTGATCTTGTCGTACTGGTCGAGCATCGGTCCGCGGTGCCTCGTCTCCGTCCGGGACTCGCGTTCCGGACCAACAGCCCGAGGTCAGACGCGGCCGAGGAGGGCGCGGAACTCCGGGCGCCCGCGGAGCGACGCGAGGTCGGGATCGTCCTCCATGTGGGCGACGTCGTCGTACCCGAGCCGGAACGATTCCGCGAGGCATGCGAGTGCCTCGTCGTCGCGCCCCGACAGCGCCAGCGAGCAGGCGAGATTGTAGCGGGCCAGGGCATCCTCCGGCAGGAGAGCGACGAGGCGACGGTCGACTTCGAGGGCCCGGGGATGGAGCCCCTTCCGCGAGGCCAGCTCGCCGAGGACGCGGAGGACCTCGATCCGGTCGGGGCTGCGGGCGAGGACGCGCTCGTAGAACTCGATGTCGAAATCGAGCTGCCCGAGCGAGCCGAACCACCGCGGCCGTTCCGCCGGCCGCGCGGAACGGTCCTTCGACGGATCGGCGCCCGGCGTGTCGTCGGCTGGGGCCATCGCGGGAGCCTGCGGCTGGGGAAGGGGGGGCGGCGGACGTCGGCTCGGGGTGCGTGGCCCCGGCCTCACTTCTTCTTCGAGGGTCCCTTGGCGGGGGGCGGAGGGGGTTCGTTCTCCTCCGGGTGATCCCAGTCGGGATCGATTTCCTCCTCCTCGAAGTCGTCGTCGAAATCGTCGTCGAAGTCGTCGAACGCCGACTCCTCGTCGGGGGTCGGCTGCGTGGCGAGATCCTCGTCTTCGGCCAGATCGTCGTCGGAATCGTCCTGGTCGTCGGCACAGACGACCCGCGACGGCGCCGCCGGCGCCGGGACGACCCGGCCCGAGCGGGCCCCGGTGAACGGGATCACGACGGGAAGGGAGAGCGAGCAGGGGGCGAGGAGCGTCATGGGGCAGCCGGAGGCGCGCGGTGGGAGGGTGGGGCGGGACTCAGAAAACCCTCTGGTCGGGGCCGCGTCAAGCGGTCGGAGGAGGGAATGAGCGGGCGGGGGCCGGGGACCTGTCTCTTATACACATCTGACGCTGCCGACGATACTCCTTGTGTA
>CAWUOA010000286.1:0-4585 GCA_963923225.1 uncultured Planctomycetaceae bacterium | reverse complement strand
GGCCGCTGTTGGCCGGCGGGGCGTCGGTGTGGGACAATTCCTCCCATGAGCACCACTCCCCTCTTCGCCCTGGCCCGGCCGTCGGCCGTCGCCGCCGTGCTGTCGAGTCTCGTCGTGGCGCTCGCTGCCGCCGGACGGGCGTGCGGCGAGGGGCCCGACTTCGGCCGGGACGTGCGGCCGATCCTCGCCAACCGCTGCTTCAAGTGCCACGGCCCCGACGACGCCACACGCTCCGGGGGCTTGAGGCTCGACCGGCGCGAGGAGGCCCTCGCGGAGGCCGATTCCGGGGATCGCGCGATCGTTCCCGGCCACCCCGAGGACAGCCAGCTCGTGCAGCGGATCGGGAGTACCGATCCCGACGTCGTCATGCCGCCCCCCCACACCAAGGCGGTGCTCGGCGCGGAGGAGAAGCGGATCCTCGCCGCATGGATCGCCGCCGGAGCCCCGTATGCCGAGCACTGGGCCTTCCAGAAGCCGCTCAGGCCGCCCGTGCCACAGGTCGCCGAGGTCGCCGGTGCCTCTCCCCCCGCCAATCCGATCGACTTCTTCGTCCGGGCCCGGCTCGCGCGCGAGGGGCTCGTGCCCGCCCCGGAAGCCGACAAGGCGACGCTCTGCCGCCGCGTCCACTACGACCTGATCGGCCTGCCGCCGACGCCGGCGGAACTCGACGCCTTCGTCGCCGACGCCGCCCCCGATGCCTACGAGCGGCTCGTCGAGAAGCTCCTCGCGAGCCCGCGCTACGGCGAACGCTGGGCCCGCCGCTGGCTCGATCTGGCCCGGTACGCCGACACCAACGGCTACGAGAAGGACCGCGAACGGCGGATCTGGCCGTGGCGCGACTGGGTGATCCGGGCGCTCAACGACGACATGCCCTTCGACGCCTTCACGCGCCGGCAGCTCGCCGGCGATCTCCTCCCCGAGGCCACGGCCGACGACGTCGTCGCCACCGGCTTCCACCGCAACACGATGATCAACGAGGAGGGGGGAATCGACCCGCTCGAGTTCCGCTACCTCGCCATGGTCGATCGGGTGAACACCACCGGCGCCGTGTGGCTCGGGCTGACGACCGGCTGCGCCCAGTGCCACAACCACAAGTACGACCCGCTCACGCAGGCCGATTACTACGGCCTCTTCGCCTGCCTCGACAACGCCGACGAGCCGGAGTGGGTGATCCCCGACGCCGAGCAGACGCGGATGGTGGAGGAGACGACCGCCGCGCTCGCCAAGGCCTGGGCCGATCTGCCCGGGAAATGGCCCGTGGCTCCGGCCGCCGAGGGGCAGCCGGCCCCCGCGCCGCTCGAGGAACGCTTCGCTGCCTGGGAACGCGAGGAAGGGGCGAAGGCGGTCGACTGGGCTCCCGTGGCGCCGGTGTCGTGGCAGGCCTCGATGCCGCATCTGGCGGTGCGCGACGACGGCACGGTGCTCGCCGGTGGCGACGTCACCAAGAGCGACCGCTACGAGCTCGTCCTCGCCCCCGCGGCCGTGCCCGTGCGGTCGATCCGCCTGGAGGTGCTGCCCGACCCGAGCCTGCCCGCCCACGGCCCGGGGCTCGCCTGGTACGAGGGACCGAAGGGAGACTTCTTCCTCTCGGAGATCGAGTTCGCCGCGGGGGAGACGCGTCTGGCGGTCGCCGAGTCGAGCGACTCCTTCGGCGGCACCGCCGCCTTCTCCGGGGCGAAGAGCACCGCGGCGCTCGCGCTCGACGGCGACATGTCGAGCGGCTGGAGCACCAACGGCGACCAGGGGCGGCCGCACGCGGCGGTGTTCGTCCTCGCCGAACCGGTCCCCGCCGGGACGCCGATCCGGGTGGTGATGAAGTTCGAGCGCCACTACGCCTGTCCGCTCGGCTGCTTCCGCCTCTCGGTCTCGGAGGCTGCCGCCGCCGCCCGTGGCCATACGGCGGCGGAAGAGAAGGCTCTGCGCGAGCCCGCCGCCGACCGCGATCCCGCCGAGCGCGACCTCCTGCGCCGCCGATTCCTCGCCTCGGCCGCGGAGCTCGCCGAGCCGATGAAGGAGATTCGCGGTCTCGAGAACCGGCTTCGCGGCGGCGGGACGACGCTCGTCCTCCGTGAGCGACCCGCCGACAACCCGCGGAAGACGTATCTCCGACACCGCGGGGAGTACACGCAGCCGCGCGGCCAGGTGGGGGCGGCGCTGCCGGCCTTCCTCCGCGGGCCCGCGGGCGCGGCGAAGGCCGACCGGCGGGCGCTCGCCGAGTGGCTCGTGTCGCGCGACCATCCGCTCGTGGCCCGCGTCGCGGTCAACCGGCAGTGGCAGGCGTTCTTCGGCCGGGGGATCGTCCCCACGCTCGAGGACTTCGGCTTCCAGGGGACGCCGCCGTCGCATCCGGAGCTGCTCGACTGGCTGGCGGTGACGTTCGTCGACGATCTCGGCTGGTCGATGAAGCGACTCCATCGGCTCATCGTGTCGAGCGCCACCTACCGGCAGGCATCGGCCGCCACGCCCGAGAAGATCGCCGCCGATCCCGGCAACGTCTGGCTTTCGCGCGGGCCGCGCGTGCGGCTCGAGGCGGAGGAGATCCGCGACGGCCTGCTGCGGGCCGCGGGGCTCCTCTCGGAGAAGATGTACGGACCGGGGGTGCGTCCGCCGCAGCCGGCCGGCGTCACCGAGACCGCCTACGGCGGGGCGGGGTGGGAGCCGAGCCCCGGCGAGGACCGTCACCGGCGCAGCCTCTACACCTTCCAGAAGCGGACCGCCCCCTTCGCCTTCGTGACCACCTTCGACGGCCCCACCGGCGAGAGCTGCCTGGCCCGCCGCGACGTCTCCAACTCCGCCACGCAGGCCCTCACCCTCCTGAACGACCCGATGTTCGTGGAGATCGCCGCGGCCCTCGGCGCGGCGGCGCGGTCCGCCGCGGGCGACGACGCGGCCCGGCTCGACGAGCTCGCCCGCCGCGTGCTCTCGCGCCGCTTCGACGACGACGAACGGGCCCTGCTTCTGGATTTCCTCGGCACGCAGCGCGAGCGCCTCGCGGCCGGCGGGCTCGACGCCGCCCGCCTCGCGGGGGCGGGGGGCGCGACCGACGGGGCCGCGGCCGCCGACGCGGCCGAGCGCGCCGCCTGGATGCTCCTGGCCCGTGCGGTGATGAACCTCGACGAGACGGTGGTGAAGCGATGAACGACCTCCCGGCTGGGCCCGCGATCCCGATCGATCCCCGGCTCTGGCGCACGCGCCGCCACTTCTTCGCCGAATGTGGCATCGGCGTCGGCAAGATGGCGCTGGCGGGGCTGCTCGCGCGGGGAAGCGCCTCGGCCCAGGAGCCGGCCCCGCGGGCGCTCGCCCCCCGTGCCCCGCACTTCGAGGCCAAGGCGAAGGCGGTGATCCAGCTCTTCATGGCCGGCGCACCGAGCCAGCTCGAGCTCTTCGACCACAAGCCGAAGCTCGCCGAGATCGAGGGGAAGCCGATCCCACCGGAGGTGATCGGCGGCCAACGCTACGCCTTCATCCGCCCCGACGCGGCGGTGCTGGGGCCGCAGTTCACGTTCGCCCGCCACGGCCAGAGCGGCGCCGAGTTGTCGGAGATGCTCCCCGCGCTCGCCGGCGTCGCCGACGAGATCGCGATCGTCCGCAGCTGCCGCACCGACCAGTTCAACCACGCCCCGGCGCAGATCTTCATGAACTGCGGCTTCGCCCAGCCGGGGCGGCCGAGCATGGGATCGTGGGCCACCTACGGCCTGGGAAGCGAGAGCGACGAGCTCCCCGCCTTCGTCGTCATGAGCACCGGCGCCGGGATCAGCGGCGGCAGCGCCAACTGGTCGAGCGGCTTCCTGCCGACGATGTACTCGGGCACCCGCTTCCGCAACGCCGGCGACCCGATCCTCAACGTCAGCCCGCCGGCCGGTGCCGACGGCCGCCTCGCCGACGAGACCTTGTCGCTCGTCTCGCGGATGAACCGGGCGCGACTCGCCGCCGACGGCGACCCGGAGATCGCCACGCGGATCGCCAGCTACGAGATGGCGCACCGCCTGCAGACCTCGGCCCCGGAATTGATGGACCTCGCCTCGGAGCCGCAGGAGACGCTCGATCTCTACGGCTGCACGCCGGGCGAGGCGAGCTTCGCCCGCGCCTGCCTCCTGGCCCGCCGCCTGGTGGAACGCGGCGTCCGCTTCGTGACGATCTACCACGAGGGGTGGGACGGCCACTCCGACGTCGCCGGCAACGTCCGTGGCAACTGCGCGAAGACCGACAAGGCCTCGGCGGCGCTGGTCGCCGACCTCAAGCGCCGTGGGATGCTCGATTCGACGCTCGTCGTCTGGGGGGGGGAGTTCGGCCGCACGCCGATGGTCGAGGCGAGCGCCGTCCTCGGCCGCTCGAAGGGGCGCGACCACCACCCCAACGCCTTCACGATGTGGCTGGCCGGCGGCGGCATCCGCCCTGGGATCACGCACGGGGCGACCGACGAACTCGGCTTCCACGTCGCCTCCGACGAGGTCCACGTCCACGACCTCCAGGCCACGATCCTGTGGTGCCTCGGCCTCGACCACGAGCGCCTCACCTTCCGCCACGCCGGCCGCGACTTCCGCCTCACCGACGTGCATGGCCGGGTGGTCCACGCTATCCTGTC
>CAWUOA010000285.1:0-4586 GCA_963923225.1 uncultured Planctomycetaceae bacterium | reverse complement strand
GCGGGATCGTCGCCACGCCGAGCGATTTCGGCTTCAACGGCGCCCGCCCCACCCACCCCGAACTCCTCGACTGGCTCGCCGGAGAGCTCGTGCACGGAGGCTGGCGTCTCAAGGACATCCACCGGCGGATCGTCCTCTCCGCCACCTACCGCCAATCCTCGGCCTACGACGCGGCCGCCGCCGCGAAGGACGCCGACACCACGCTCCTGTGGCGCTATCCCCCGCATCGGCTCGAGGCGGAGGCGGTCCGCGACGCGATGCTCGCCGTCAGCGGCGAGCTCAATCCCCTCGCCGGCGGCCCGAGTTTCCGACCGTTCACCACGACGAGCTTCAACGCCACCTTCTACCACCCCGTCGACCGCGACGAGCCGGAGTTCAACCGGCGCACCGTCTACCGGATGAACGTCAATTCGGGGAAGGAGCCGCTCCTCGAGGCCTTCGACTGCCCGAGCCCGTCGGTGAAGACGCCCGTCCGCGGCCAGACGATCACTCCGCTGCAGGCGCTCTCGCTGATGAACAACTCCTTCGTGCAGCGTCAGGCCGACCGACTCGCCGCGCACTGCCTCGCCGCGGCGGCGGGGGACGAGACGCGGGGGGTCGAACTGGCGTGGGAGCGGGCCCTGGGCCGGCCGCCGACCCCCGCCGAGCGGAGCCTGGCGCTCGAAGCCGCCAGGGATCGCGGGCTGGCGAGCGTCTGCTGGGCCCTCCTCAATTCGAGCGAGTTCCTCCATGTCCGCTGAACGCCCCCCGCGAATCGCCGCTGCCCCGGCACTGCCCGCGCTCCTGCCGCGCCGCCACTTCCTCTCGAACTCCAGCGGCAGCCTGGCCAGCGTGGCCCTGGCGTGGCTGGTGGCGAACGAAGCCCGCGGCGCCAGCCCCGCCCCCGGGCCGGCGGGCGCGGCCGGCCTCCATTTTCCCGCGAAGGCCAGCCGCGTGGTGCAGATCTTCTGCAGCGGCGGCGTGAGCCATCTGGAGACGTTCGATCCCAAGCCCGAACTCGAACGGCTCCACGGCAAGTCGCTCGAGGGGAAGGGGGAGAACCTCGGCTTCTTCGGCCAGCCGGGAACGCTGATGAAGAGCGTCTATCCCTTCGCACGGCACGGCGAGAGCGGCACCTGGGTCAGCAGCCTCCTGCCGCGCCTCGCGGGCGTCGCCGACGAGCTCTGCTTCATCCACTCGATGGTCGCCAAGAGCAACAACCACACGCCGGCCACCTTCCAGATGAACAGCGGCTTCACGCTCAACGGCTTCCCCTGCATGGGGGCCTGGTTGAGCTACGGCCTCGGCACGCTCAACGACGACCTCCCCGCGTTCGTCGTCCTCCCCGACCCGCGCGGCCAGCCGGCGGGCGGATCGATCAACTGGACCAGCGGTTTCCTCCCGGCCAACCACCAGGGCGTGGCCTTCCGCACCGACGGCGGCGACCCGATCGCCGACCTGCGCACCCCCGCCGGCGTCGACCCGGCCCGCCGCCAGGCCGATCTCCGCCTCCTCGAGACGATGAACCGGGATTTCGCCGGGCTCCATCCGGGCGACGACGGCTTCGCCGCCCGGATCCGCTCCTACGAACTGGCCGCACGGATGCAGGCGAGCATCCCCGAGGCGACCGACTTCGCCGACGAGCCGCGTGCCGTCCGCGACCTCTACGGCATCGACGATCCGACGAACAAGGGCTTCTCCCGCAACTGCCTCATGGCCCGCCGGCTCCTCGAGCGCGGCGTGCGCTTCGTGCAGATCTTCAACGGCGGCTCCTTCGGCAGCCCGCGCATCAACTGGGACGGCCACGAGAACATGAAGGAGAACCACGACGCCCAGGCCGCGACGATGGACCGGCCCGTCGCCGCCCTCGTCGAGGATCTGCGCGAGCGTGGCATGCTCGACGACACCCTCGTCGTCTGGTCGACGGAGTTCGGCCGCAGCCCGGTGACGCAGGGCATCGGATCGACCGGCCGCGACCACCACCCGCGGGCCTTCACCTGCTTCCTCGCCGGGGCCGGGGTGAAGCGCGGCCACCATCATGGCGTCACCGACGACGTCGGCTACTTCGTGGCCGAGGACGAGGTGACGATCCCCGATTTCCACGCCACGATCCTGTGGCTACTGGGGATCGACCACGAACGGCTCACCTACTACCACAACGGCGTAAACCGGCGGCTCACCGACGTCCACGGGGCGCCGATCCGCGCCATCCTCGCCTGACACGGGGTCGAACCGGCCGGCCGCTCCAGGGTAAAGTGGATGCCGGGAGGCGACGCATGGTCTGGTTCCTGTCGAAGCACTCGCGCCGTTTCGCGGCGTCGGTCCTGCTCTCGATCCTTTTCTCGTGGACGGTCTTCCTCTCGCCGCAACCGGCCGGCGCCGACGAGCCTGCCGCGCCGGCCGGAGGAGCCGACCCGCACGCGTCGGCCCGGGCGTTGTTGGTCGCCCGGTGCGTCGAGTGCCACGGTCCCGACGCCCAGGAGTCGGGGCTCCGTCTCGACTCACGGGGGAGCATCCTCCGCGGGGGCACGTTCGGTCCCATCGTCGTTCCCGGCGCCGACGACGAGGGGGAACTCCTCGACCGGCTCCGCTCCACCGACGACGACGAGCGGATGCCGCCGTCCGGAGACCCGCTTTCGGGCGACGAGATCGCGGCCGTCGCCGCCTGGATCGGGGCCGGCCTCCCCTGGCCGGGCGCCGAGGGGGACGCCGACCGCGACCCCCGGCTCGACCACTGGGCCTGGCAGCCGATCCGCCGCCCGGAGGTGCCCGCCGCCGTCGCCGCATTCGCGGCTCTTCCCGGCGTCGAGCCCGACCGCAATCCGATCGACGCCTTCGTCCGCGCGCGCCTCGCCGCCGAGGGCCTCACCCCGGCGGCGCTCGCCGACAAACGCACGCTCGTCCGCCGCCTCCACTTCGATCTCCTCGGACTCCCCCCGAGCCCGGAGGAGGTCGACGCCTTCGTCGCCGACGAATCCCCCGACGCCTGGGAAAAACTCGTCGACCGGCTCCTCGCATCGCCACGCTACGGCGAGCGCTGGGCGCGGCACTGGCTCGACGTCGTCCACTACGGCGACACGCACGGCTACGACAAGGACAAGCCGCGGCCGGCCGCCTGGCCCTACCGCGACTGGGTCGTGCAGGCCCTCAACGCCGACTTCCCCTGGGGCCGATTCGTCTCCGAACAGATCGCCGGCGACGTCCTCCGACCGGACGATCCCGCCGCACTCGAGGCCACCGGCATGCTCGCCGCAGGCCCGTGGGACTTCATCGGCCACGTCGAGGTGCCCGAGACGAAGACCGACGGCAAGATCGCCCGCCACCTCGATCGGGACGACATGGTGGCCAATTGCATCGGGTCGTTCGCGAGCGTCACGATCCAGTGCGCCCAGTGCCACGCGCACAAGTTCGATCCGGTCTCGCAGGAGGACTACTACTCCCTCCAGGCGGTGTTCGCGGCGCTCGACCGTGGCGAACGGACCTACGCCCCCGACGCCGACACGATGCGGGCCCACGCCGCGCTCGATGCCCGCCGCGGCGATCTCGACGCGCGGAAGAAAGGGTTGGAGAGCCGCCGCGCCGAGGCCGCGGGGCCGCGCCTCGCCGAGATCGACAAAGCCCTCGCGGCCCCCGGCGGCGGCAACGCCACCCCCGCCTTCGGATGGCATTCGGAGATCGTCGCCGACACCGGCCCCGCGGCGGCCGACACGGAGAAATGGGTGCAGGTCGACCTCGGGCGGGAGGTCGAGCTCACCCGGGTGATCCTCCATCCCTGCCACGACGACTTCGCCGGCATCGGCGCCGGCTTCGGCTTTCCACGTCGCTTCCGCATCGAGGGCTCGAACGACCCGTCGTTCACCGGCGCCCTCGTGCGGCTGGCCGATTCCGGCCCCGACGATCTTCCCAACCTCGGCACCGCCCCCCGGGCCTTCGCGATCGATCCGGCCGCGGTCGGGGCCGTTCGATACGTCCGCGTCACCGTCACGCGACTGGCGCCGCGTCAGAACGACTTCATCGCCGCGATCGCCGAACTCGACCTCCTCGACGTGGACGGCGAGAACGTGGCCCGTCACGGCACCGTCACGGCGCTCGACTCGATCGAGGCCCCGCCGCGTTGGCAGCGGGCGAACCTCGTCGACGGCGAGTTCCCCGCCCCGAGCGCCGATGCGGAGTCGCTCCGGCGGGAGCGGGAGGATCTCCTGGCCAAGGTGCCGGCCGAGGTGACCGACGGCCTGCGGGCGGTCGAGGAGGAGCTCGCCGCCGTCGCCGGCCAACGTGCGGCCCTCCCGCCGCTGCGGCCTCTCTACACCGTGACCTCCACCCAGCGTGGTGGGATCCCGCGCCCGATTCACGTCCTCGCCCGGGGCAACGTCAACTCGCCCCTCCGGGAGGTCGGTCCGGGCAGCCTGTCGGCGGTCTCGATGCTGCCGGCCCGCTTCGAGCTTCCCCCCGACGCCCCCGAAGGAGCCCGTCGCCGGGCCCTCGCCGAGTGGCTCGTCTCCCCCGACAACCCCCTCACCTGGCGCAGCGCCGTCAACCGGGCCTGGCTCCACCATTTCGGCCGCGGGATCGTCGACACGCCGAGCGACTTCGGCAGGATGGGCTCG
>CAWUOA010000284.1:0-4655 GCA_963923225.1 uncultured Planctomycetaceae bacterium | reverse complement strand
CTCTACAAGACCTCCTTCAGCAACCTCTCCCGCCCCACGTCGGTGCGGACCGACACGCTCGACCTCGGCTTTTCCTACGACAATCCCCCCGGCGAGGTGAAGGAGGCGATCCTCGGGCTCGTCCGCGGCGTCCCCGGCGTGCTCGAGAACCCGCCTCCGGAGGTCCACACCGTCGGCTACGCCGACTTCTCCATCACCTACCGGGTCTACTTCTCCGTCGACGGCCAGGCGGAGATCCTCCCGGTCCGCGACCGGATCCTCTCCCGGGTGTGGTACGTCGCCAAGCGCGAGGGGCTCGTGATCCCCTTCCCGATCCAGATGCAGTACCGCCCCTTCGAATCCCCCTCGCCGCGGAGCCCGGGGCCGGCGGAGCTGCTCGGCCGCTTCCCCCGCTACCGGCTCGTCCGCGAGGCGATGCTCGCCTCGATGCAGCAGGCCCGTGCCACCGCGATCGCCACGGGAGCCCCGGGCCCGGAGCCGGTGGCGGCGGTGCGGGAGTACGGCGCCGGCGAGGAGATCGCGGGCGCCGGTGCCGACGGCGGCCGCTTCGCGCTCGTCGTCGAGGGGGAGGCGGAGATCGTCGCGCCCGCCGCCGGGGGGGGCGAGGTGGTCATCGCCCGACTCGGCCCGGGGGACTTCCACGGCGACGCCACCCTCGCGGCCGCCTCGACCGGCGACCACCGGGTCGTGGCCACCAGCGACGTCGTCGAGGTGACGATTCCCTCCGGCGTGATGGCGGCGTGGCTCCAGGGCTCGAGCGGCCTGGCTTCCGAGATCGGCGACGCCATCGACCAGCGCCGCCGCGCGGCCCTCGCCGCCAGGGCGCGCCGCTAGCCCTCGAGCGCTTCCCAGCGGGCGAACGCGGCGGTGAGCGTGGTCTCGAGCGACTCGAGCCTCGCCTTCTCGCGGGCCAGCTCCTCGCCCGGCCGCTTGAACCAGTCGGGCCCGGCCATCGCCGCGTGGATGGCGGAGATCTCCTTCTCGAGCGAATCGATGAGGCCGGGGAGGCCGGCGAGCTCCTGCTGCTCCTTGAAGGAGAGCTTCCGCGGCTTCGCGGCGGCCGGCGCGCCGGCCGACTGCGTGCCCGCGGCCTGCGTCTGCGGCTTCTTCGCCGCCGCCTCGGAGGCCCGGCCCGCCTCGCGGGCCTCGCGGCGGCGGAGCCAGTCGGAATAGCCGCCGGCCTGCTCGTGGACCCGGTAGCCGCCCGAGGGATCGGCCTCGAAGACGAGCGACTGCGTGACGACGTTGTCGAGGAACTGCCGGTCGTGGCTGACCACGATCACCGTCCCGCCGAACTCGGCCAGCCGTTCCTCGAGGAGCTCGAGGGTCTCGGCGTCGAGGTCGTTGGTCGGCTCGTCGAGCACGATCAGATTCGCCGGCTTGGCGAAGAGCTTCGCCAGGAGCACCCGGCCGCGCTCGCCGCCGGAGAGGAACTTCACCGGCAGCCGGGCCCGCTCCGGCGTGAAGAGGAAGTCGCGGAGGTAGCCGAGGACGTGCCGCGACTGCCCCCCCACCTTCACCGTCTCGTAGCCGTCGCCGACGTTGTCGGCCACGCTCGCCTCGTCGTCGAGGCTGCCGCGGAGCTGGTCGAAGGTGGCGATCTGGAGGTTCGTGCCGGTCCGCGCCCGCCCCGTATCGGGGACGAGCTCGCCCAGGAGCACGCGCAGGAGCGTCGTCTTGCCGGCGCCATTGGGGCCGATGATCCCCACCCGGTCGCCGCGCGTCACGGTGGTGGTCACGTCGCGGAGGACGGGCTTCCCGCCGAGGGCCACGCTCACCCCCTCGAGTGCCGCCACGAGCGTGCCGCTGCGCTCCGCCTCCTGGATGAGGAGATTCGACTTGCCGACGCGGTCGCGCCGCTCCGACCGCTCGCGCCGCATCGCCTCCAGCGCCCGCACGCGGCCCTCGTTGCGGGTCCGCCGGGCCTTGATGCCGGTGCGGATCCAGACCTCCTCCTCGGCGAGCTTCTTGTCGAAGAGCGCGTTCTGCTTCTCCTCGGCGTCGAGCGCCTCCTGCTTGCGCGCCAGAAACGTGTCGTAGTCGCACGACCAGTCGAAGATCCGGCCCCGGTCGATCTCCAGGATCCGGGTCGCCAGGCGGCGGAGGAAGGCCCGGTCGTGCGTCACGAAGAGGAGCGTGCCGCGGAAGCCGAGGAGGAACTCCTCGAGCCACTCGATCGCCCCGATGTCGAGGTGGTTGGTCGGCTCGTCGAGGAGGAGCAGATCGGGGGCGGCGACGATCGCCCGGGCCAGGAGCACGCGCCGCTTCATGCCGCTGGAGAGCGTCTCGAAGCGGGCGTCGCCGTCGAGGCCGGTGCGCGAGAGGATCTGTGCCACCGCATGGTCCCGGCGCCAGGCCGCCTCGTGCTCCTCGTCGGCCTGGCCCGCCGCGGCCGCCGCCGGCGTCCAGCCCTCGGCGACGACGTCGCGCACGGTCGCCACGACGTCCTGCGGCACGTCCTGGCGGAGGATGGAGACGACGGTGCCGGGGGCGAATTGCACGGAGCCGGAGTCGGCGGCGAGCTCGCCGGCGAGCAAGCGCATCAGCGACGTCTTACCGGCGCCGTTGCGGCCGAGGAGACCGATGCGCTGCCCCTCCTCGAGGTGGCATTCGACGCCGTCGAGGAGCGGCGGACCGCGGAAGCGGAGCGTGACGTCGCGGAGGGTGACCAGGGCCATGTGGGAATCGCGTGCGGGATGTGGTGGGACGCTGCCGACGGCGTCGCCGGAGGCTGGCCGGAGTCCGGCAGGACGCCGGCCCCGAAGCGAGCTCAGCCCCCTCCCTTCACCTTCATCGGCAGGGCGAAGACCTTGTCCTTCACCGTGACCACGAGCGTCTTCCGGTCGGGGCCGGCGAAGGTGACGTTCGAGGGGCTCTCGGGGAGCGGGATCTCGCCGATCGAGGTGCCGTCCGGGGCGTGGACGCGGACGAGCTTCGCCTTCGGCGTGCCGTAGAGGTTGCCACGCTCGTCGATGGCGAAGCCGTCGAAGCCGGAGTCGGCGAACTTCCTCCGCTCGCCGAGCGTGCCGGGGGCGGTGATCTCGTACGCCCAGGTGACGTCGGCGCCGCGGTCGGCGAGGTAGAGCGTCTTGCCGTCGGGCGAGATGCCGATGCCGTTGGGCCGCTTGAAGCCGTCGGCCACGCGGCGCACCACGGCGCGGTCGGGGGAGATCCACCACACCGCCTCGGCGTCGAGTTCGAGCTCCTCCGGTTTGCGGCCGTAGGCGGGGTCGGTGAACCAGATCGCGCCGCTCGCATCGATCCACAGGTCGTTGGGGGCGTTGAAACGCTTGCCGTCGTGGCGCTCGGCGAGCGGCCGGATGGCCTTGGTCTGCGGATCGATCGCCACCACGCGCCGGCTCTCCCCCATCTGGCAGGCGTAGAGGAGGCCGTCGGCGCCGAAGGCCAGGCCGTTGGTGCTCCCCGATTCGTCGAGCCAGGTCTCGACCTGAAACGGCCCGTCCCCCGGCTTCACGCCGCCGGCCGGCACGGTCCAGAGATGGATCTTCCGCCGGGGGATGTCGCTGAAGAACACCCGGCCGCTCGCATCGGCCGCCGGCCCCTCGGTGAACTCGAATCCTTCGGCCACGAGCACGGGCTTGGGCGCTTCGCCGGGGGCGATCCCGGCGACGAGGTCGTGCAGCGCGTCGGCCGCGGCGGCGGGCGTCATGGCCGAGGCCGCCAAGCAGAGGCAGAGGGCGAGCAGGCTCGGCGTGACGGGCTGCGGGCGGCTGGTGATGGAGTGGCGCATGGTTCGAAAGGGGGGCGGGCCGGTGCCCGTGGCGGGAGGGAAGCGGAAAGCGGGGCAGTATACGGGGCTCGCGGGTCTTGCCGCACCGGCTTGCCCGGCCGGCCCCGTTTGCCGCGCCGGAAAAGTCTTCAGGACCGGCGCTCTCCTTCCCGATTTTCCACCCCAACAGGAGTCGAGCCCTGTCCCCCCCAGCCACGACGCGCCCAGACTCGCCGATCGAAGCCGCCTCCCGGCGGCCGCGCCGCGCCACGGCCGCGATCGGTGTCGTCGGCTTGGCGCTGACGCTGGTGATGGCGATCGCGCGAGCTCCCTCCGCCGCGGCCCAGGGTCTCTTTCCCACTGGCGGCGATCCCTGGGGAGCGCTCGACGCGGCAGGCGGCCCCGGCGCCAGTCCCTCCCGGGCCCCGACCGCCGACGACGGCGGCGACCCTGAGGCGCCGGGAGCCTTTCTCTTCGGCGTGTCGGCCGACCCCTTCGCCGCCGCGGCGGCCGCCGATCCCGCCGACGACTCGGTGGAAGCGGCGCAGTACGTCGAGGAGTCGGCCCGAACGAGCCTGCCCTCCGCCGGGGGCATGCGCGCGATCGACGAGGAGATCGACCGCCGCATCGAGGCCCGCCTCGCCGGCATTCCCCGGCCGCGCTACATCCCCGCCACCGACTTCACCCCGCCGCGCGGCCTCCTCCTCTACCGGGAGGACGCGCGGAAGGGGGAGTTTCCCTTCGCGCTGGCGGTGAGCGGATTCCTCCAGCTGCGCTGGCTCGAGTTCGCCCGCGGGGCGACGAGCTGGACGAACTCCGTCGGCGACCCGGTCCCGATTTACAACATCGACGCGTTCAGCTTGAACCGCTATCTGCTGATGTTCTCCGGCCACGTCGTCGACGAGCGACTCGTCTACGCCTTCGC
>CAWUOA010000283.1:0-4656 GCA_963923225.1 uncultured Planctomycetaceae bacterium | reverse complement strand
TTGGCCGAAGAGGCGTTCCTCCGCCGCGCCGTCGATGCGGTCGTCCGTCGCGAGGAGAGGTCGCGCTGGTGGCTGCCAGCCCTCTATCCGCTGGGGGTGCTCCTCTTCGCGCTGGGCACCGCGAGCTTCCTCGCGACGTTCGTGATGCCGACGTTCGAGGCGATGCTCTCCGATTTCGGTTCGCATCCTCCCGCCATCACGTCAGGCGTCTTCGCCATGGCGCGGCTACTCCGGGCCGGCTGGTGGCTGCTGCTGCCGGCGTTGGTGGTCGTGATGTTCCTGGCGGCGCTGGTGAGGCGGTGGCCGGCGTGGCTGCGCAGGCCGGGGAACTGGTTCGTGCGGTCGGGCAGGTTCGCGCGCTACGCAGCCGATCTGCTGGCCGCCGGGATTCCTGAGACCGAGGCCGTCGCGATCGCTTCGCGGGTGACCGACCCCGAAGGCACGTGGGCCGTCGGGTCCCTGCCTGGCTGGCTCTCCGAGACCGTGCGCGAGGCGTTCGAGGCCGATATGCCCGCCGCCACGCGGATGCGGCTCCTCGGCCGCATCGCCGCCTGCCACGAGCAGCGTCTCTCCGTCCGCAACGCCTGGGCCGCGTGGTGCGTGGGGCCGCTGGCGGTGTTCGTCACCGGTCTGGTCGTCTTTCTCGTCGTCCTCGCCCTGTTCTTGCCCCTGATCAAGCTCCTCGTCGATCTCTCCTGACAGCCGCTCCAGGCTCGCATCCATGGCCCTCTTCCCGACCTTCGCTCGCTGCATCGGCACCGGCCGGAAGGGCTCCCGATCGCCCGGTCGAGGGCTGTTCCCCACGATCGCTGGCTTCTTGCTGCCGACGTCGTCGGGACAGCGGCGGGCGCTGGCGGGTTTGATCGCCTTCGCGCTCGACGAGAAGCTCGATCCGGTGCCGCTCCTCGAGGCCTGGGCCGCCGACGAGCGGGGCACGCAGCGGTCGCGCGTGGTGAAGCTCGCCCGGCTTCTCGGACGCGGCATGACGATCGGCGAGGCGCTCGACCGCGTGCCGGGGGCGGTGCGGCCCCAGGACGCGACGGCGCTCTCCGTGGCGGCGGGCCTGGGGGGAAGCGCGACGGAGGCGATCGCCGTCTTCGACGCTCCGGCCGCTTCGAGCGAACCGGTGGAACGCGGCATCCGCTGGGCGCTGGGCTACCTGCTGACGCTCGTGCTCGTCGCGCTGCCGATCACTGCATTCATGGCGTTCAAGATCAGTCCGATGTATGCCAGGATCTTCGACGATTTCGGGATGCGGCATTCCGTCTGGATGTCGGCCGCGCGGGGGTTCGCCAACCTCGTCGCCCAATTTTGGTTCCTGCCTCTGCTCGCCGTGCTCGTGGGATCGGTCGCCGCCCGGGTCGCTCCCCGGGCCTGGCAGGCCTTCGTGAGCGTCTTGACCCTCGGCCATCTGGGGACCCTCCGCGATTCCCGGGCCGCAGACTGCCTCGGCAGCCTCGACGTGGCGGCGGGTGTCCACGCCGGGGCCTCCTCCGCGGCGGCGGCGCTTGCCACCGCCACCGCCGATCCCGCCCTCCGCGCCCGGCTGCGGCATTCGAGCGCCCTGCCGGCGGGGGTGCTTTCGCCCGCGGAAACGGCGCTTCTGTCGGCGGAAGCTCCGGGGCGGCGGTGGGTGACCGAAGCCCTCGCGCGGCGGCACCGCGAGCGGATCCTCGACCGGAAGTGGCTCGTCTCGGAGCTCATCCTCCCCCTCTTCGTGCTCCTCATGGGGGCCTTCGTCTTCCTCCAGGCGATGGGGACCATGGAGCCGCTCTTCGATCTGATCAGGGGGCTGACATGAATCACCCGAGCCCCCGCGCGAGCCGCCGCGGCATCACGCTCTTCGAGCTGCTCGCCGCCTTTTCGATTCTCTCTGTCGTGATCCCGGTGTCGGCCGGGCTCCTGGTGCGCAGCGGCAGGCTGCTCGTGTCGGCCCGCAATCAGCGGATCGCCATCGACGAGCTCACGAACCAGCTCGAGCGGTTGCGGTCGCTTGCCGTTCCCGAGCCCGGCGCCTTCGTCGCCGGGCCCGAGCCCTCGGCCTTCGCCGCCGCGCACCTGCCCGGCGTGACGCTCGCGCTCACCGCCGATCCGCCGGGGAGTGGGCCCGAGCGCCGCGTCGAGTTGGCGATCGAGTGGAACGAGCCGGGCCGGCGCGGCCATCCGCTCCGCCTGGCCGGCTGGATTCCGGCTCGGGTGACGAGCGTCCGGGCGGGGGAGGGATCGCCATGACTCACTTCGTCAGCCCGCGCCGGGCACGCCAGCCACGTGGCGTGTCGCTCGTGGAATTGATGGTCGCCATGGCCGGGGTGAGCGTCATCGTCACCACCACGGCGATGGTCATCCACGGGGCCATGCGGGCCCAGTCGGAGAGCCGGCGGTTCTTCGACGACGAGCGGTCGAGCGCCCGGCTCGCCCGCGCCTTCCGTTCCGACGTCCACGCCGCCCGCTCCGTCGGGCCACTGGCCGAGGGGGTGCTCGTGTCGCTCGGGATGCCCGACGGACGCTCGGTCGATTATGCCCGCCCCGCGGGGGCCCCCCGGATCGAACGCCGCGAGCGCATGGCCGACGGCACCCCCACCGGCGCCCGCGAGGATTTTCAATTCGGGGCGCCCTTCGCGGCGTCCGTCGCCGTCTCCGGAAGTGCCGTTCACCTGTCGGTCGGCCCGACCGATTCACCCGACGGTGCCTTTCCGACGAGACAGAAGCCTCCTGCCGTGTCGGCCGAGGCGACGCTCGGCCGGGATCTCCGTTTCGCCTTCCCCGAGGGCGGGGAGGAGGAGCGATGAACCGTTCGGCTTCGCA
Source organism: uncultured Planctomycetaceae bacterium (assembly GCA_963923225.1). Lineage (GTDB taxonomy): Bacteria > Planctomycetota > Planctomycetia > Pirellulales > UBA1268 > QWOP01. The sequence continues at coordinate 1,851 of CAWUOA010000283.1, read as the reverse complement.
TCCCGCACCGCGACGCTCGTCCGCGCCGCGCCGCGGCATGGCCCTGGTCGCGGTGCTCGCCGCGATGGCGGTCATGCTCGTGATGCTCGGCGGCTTGCTCCGCCTCGGCCTCCTCGGCCGGCGCCAGCTCCTTCGCGAGCTCGACGTCCGCCAGGCCGAAAGCCTGCTCGAGGCCGCGGCCGACCGGGCCGTGGCCCGACTGCGGGCCGAGCCCGCCTGGAGCGGCGGTAGCGAGCGCGTCGCCTCGGACGCGATCGTCGGCCGCGGCGACGCGGAGGTGATCGTCGCGGTCGAGGCCGCGGGCGGGGACCGCAGGCTCCGCGTCGTCGTCGACTATCCCGCCGGCCGGCCCGACTCGATCCGCCGCGAGCGTGTGTTCGCCGTCGCTCCCGCCGCTCTCGAGCCCCCGTCCAACCCTTCCGACCCACCTGCCACCACCGCTTCCCCGGAGACTTCCCCATGAGCCGCTCGACCCTGCCCTGTCGCCGACGCGCCTTCACGCTCGTCGAACTCCTCGTCGTCATCGCCATCATCGGCACGCTCGTGGGGCTCTTGCTCCCGGCCGTGCAGGCGGCCCGCGAGGCGGCGCGGCGCTGCTCGTGTCTCAACAACACGACGCAACTCGGCCTGGCCCTCCACAACCACGAGTTCCACTTCGGCCATTTCCCGGCCGGCGTGACCAACCCCGACGGTCCGATCAAGAACGTCCCCGAAGGGCAGCACGTCTCCTGGACCGTGCAGGTGCTCCCCTTCATGGAGCAGAACGTCGTCTACCGGCAGTTCGATCAGGCCGCCGGCGCCTATGCCGAGACCAACGACAAGCTGCGGCGGACCATGATCCGCTCGCTCCGCTGCCCCTCCTCCCCCGATCCGGCCGGGCTCAACGAAGGAACCAACGGCCGCATCCAGCCCTCGAGCTACGTCGGCTGCCACCACTCGGTCGAGGCTCCGATCGACGCGACCAACGACGGCGTGCTGTTCCTCAACAGCGCCGTCCGCTTCGACGACATCCTCGACGGCAGCAGCAACACGCTCCTCGTCGGCGAGCGGATCTTCGACGAGCCCAAGCCGGGCGTGGAAGGGGCGCCGGAGTTCGGCTGGCCCTCCGGGACGCGTGGCACGCTCCGCAACACCGGCCGCATGGAGCAGACCTCGATGCGGCGGATGGGAGTGGGGATGCCGGAGGAGGATGCCGCTGTCGAGCAGGGTCCGCTCTTCGTGGGAGGCTTCGGTGCCTACCACCCCGGCGTGGCGGTGGTCGGCATGGCCGACGGCGCCACCCGCCCGATCTCGTACTCCATCGACAAGAACATTCTCCACGCACTCGGCAGCCGCGCCGGCGGCGAACTCCCCGCCGGCGGCGACTGGTGAGCCGGCCGATGGACTTGCCCCGCGCGACCGCCATCCAGCCACGGCTCCCGGTGGCCAGCGTGCCTGCATCGGCGCGTTTCTACCGGGAGGTGCTCGGGTTCGTGCCTGCCGACGAGCCGGGGAAGGACGATCCGTTCGCGATCCTCACGCGCGGCGGCGTGGGGCTGCAGTTGGTGAAGGCCGACGCCTGCCATCCGCCGGGGCGGATGACGGTGTGGATCGGCGTCGACGACGCCCTCGCGGAGCACGCCCGCGTGCAGCGACTCACGGCGATCGAATGGGGCCCCGAGGTCTACTGGTACGGTTGCCGCGAGTTCGCCCTGCTCGATCCCGACGGCCACCGCATCGTCTTCTCGAGCCCCACCGGCGAGGCACCGGAGTGCCGGGAGGGGGGGTGAGCCGCGGGTCAGGCTCGGACGCCCCCCGGCCAGCCGCCGTCGTCCTGCCGAGTGAGCGTGAACGTCACGATCGGGCCGTCGA
>CAWUOA010000282.1:0-4684 GCA_963923225.1 uncultured Planctomycetaceae bacterium | reverse complement strand
CCCGTTGGGAAGGAGGACCGAGTCCGCCTGCTTCGGCTGCGAGTAGGTGTAGGCCCAGAGGAGCGTGCGCGTGGCGAGATCGACGGCGACCACGGTGCCGGCGCCGGTGGGGCAGACGAGCACACCGTCGGAGAACGACGGCGACAATCCGCCGACGCGGCGCAGGTGGCTCTCCCGGTTGCCGATGGCCATCCCTTCGTCGAGCTCCGCCAGCGGCTGCGACCAGCGCAGCGCCCCGTCCGCCGCGGCGAGCACCTCGAGCCGGATCTCGCTCCGCTCCTCGACGAGGACGAAAAGCTGGTCGCCGATCGGGAGCGGTGCCCCGAGAAACCACTTGCCCTGCGACGCCTGCTGCTGGATCTGCTGCATCGGGAAGCCGGGCTGCTCACCCCGCGCCCCGCGACCGGTCGCGTCGGCTCCCGAGAGCCGCCAGGCCGGCTCGCCCCGTTTCGCCAGGCGGTAGGCGGCGAGGACGTTCGATCCGCGCGGCCCGGTGGAGAACTGCCGGAACATGTCGAGGTTGCCCCCCGACGGCCCGGCCAGCGACGCCGGATCGCTCTCCACCGCGAACACCAATTCGCCGTCGCTGGAGAGCGTGCCGCTGGTGGCGTCCTCGAACACGCCCCGGATCGCCGCCCTGGCCTCGGCGGTGCCTCCGTCGTCGCCGTCTTCACCGGGGGCGCCGGAATCGAAGAACGACCCCGCCGCGCCGCCGGTCTGGAGCCACACCCGCTTCCCCGTCTCGAAATCGACCGCCAGCAACCCCATCGGCGTGTGCGAGAGGAGCAGGCCATCCACGGCCAGCGGCGTGCCGGCCGGAAGCAGCGGCATGTCGCGATCGGCGAAGAGCTTTCGCCGGCGCTCCAGGAGCCGCGCCTCCTCCGGATGGCGGGTCAGAGGCACGCGGTACCGGGGCACGAGCAGCGGCCGTGAGGCATCGACCAGGGCGTTGCGTGCCGCGTCGCCCCGATGGACCCACCATTCGCTGGCGCTGCGGCGTGGTCCGCCGGCCGGCGGACCGGCCACCCGTTCGAGCCACGATGCCGCCTCGCCCGGAGCGTGATCGAGTGGGACGTCTCGCCCCCCCAGCCGGACGCTGCGGGCGCCCGACCGGCGCAGGCCGTCGAGCACTTCCATGGCGGACCGCCGCTCCCCGGCGCGCCACCACGCGATGGCGCGCATCGCGGAGAGCGTCGGCTCGAACTCGCCCGCACCGGGCGCCGCCGCGAGGCGTTCGAGCCAGGCGGCGGCTTCGAGGGGCCGGCCCGTCTCGATGCCGTCCAACGCCGTCACCAGCGTCGCCCGTCGACCCGCGGGCGTGTGGAACCAGCGCCGGGCGACGTCGACGACGCCAGCCGGATCACCCGCCACGATGGCCTTCTCGAGGAGCCGCTCGGCGCGGGCACGGAATTGGAGTTCGTAGGCCTCGCGCCCGGCGTCGGGGAATCCGCCGAGCAGTCCGCCAGCCTCCGACTTGATGCTCCGCCACGTGGTCCCGCCATCGCCGGGACGGAAGAAGAAGTCCTTGTCACCGGCGAGAATCTCGTCGATCAGCGTCGCGGAGTCGCTCCACCGCCCGTCGGCGGCGAGCCTGCGGACACGATCGAGTTGGCGCTCCTTCAGCCGATCGGTGGGGAGGGCGATCCCACCGTCGTCGCTCCCGTCGGCCGGACCGTCGTCAGCGGGGACGTCGGTATCGCCCGGGCGGTCCGCCGGAGCGTCGTCGTCATCCGCATCTTGCGCGGTCGCGACCGACCGGAGGGGGTGAGGGACGAGGAAACCGGCGCCGGCCAGAATCACCCCCAAAGAGAGGATCGCCGCCAGGCCACCCCTGCCCGAAAGGAGAACCGGGCCTCGACCGTGGGCCGTCCCCCGGCCGACGGCGGAACGCGGGGCCCGGTCGCTGGGTGTCCGCGCCGTGCTCCGCCCGCGATCGGATCGTCCCATGGAGTCTCCCCCGTGCCGCTCGAGGCGCCGTTGGTGGGTCCGGCCACCGGTGGCCGAGACCCCGTTCGAGGGACCGAAATCGGCCCTCGAACGGCGTTTTCCAGCCGTTTGCCGCCGTTTCAGCCGGTCGGCCGCACGGCGGAAGCCCCGACGGTGTCCCATCTTAGGCCGGGCGGCGTCCGGTCAGCAAGAAACGGCCCCCCCACCCGTGGCCGGGGTGAACCGGACGCGGAACGAAGTTTTCCAGCCGAATTCTCGGGGGTTTTGGTTTGCATTTTCATTTCCAGAGAATCTAATTCAGCCTCGCTCGCCGGCACGCGATTGCCGGACAGCAAATCGCGGCACGATCGGCCGCTTACCAACCTTGCCACTGGCATTGACACTTTTCACGGTTTTTCCTTTTTCCTGGGAGACGAGGCGATGGCGAAGAAGACGGGCAGCAAGCCGCTCACGAAGACCGAGATCCTCCGCAACATCTCGGAGTCGACGGGCCTTGCGAAGAAGGACGTGGTGATGGTGCTCGAGCACCTCACCGCCGAGATCCAGAAGGCGCTCAAGGGCTCGGGCATCGGCGTGTTCTCGATCCCGGGCCTCGTCAAGATCGAGCGTCGCAAGGTTCCGGCCCGTCCGGCCCAGAAGGGTGTCAAGAACCCCTTCACCGGCGAGCTGCAGGACCGCCCCGCGAAGCCTGCCAGCGTGAAGGTCCGTGTCCGGGCCCTCAAGAACCTCAAGGCGATGGTCTCGAACTGATCGCCGAATCGATCCGCGACGGCCGACCGCCGCGGCAGCGATTCACCGAAGACGAAACGGCGGGGCGGCTTCCGAAAGGATGCCGCCCCGCTTCGCTTTCGGCGTTCCCTCTCGATTCAGCGAGGGGATGCCCCACCGGCACCCGCGATGCCGGCGGCCGCCGGCACGGTGGCGTGGGGCGCTTCGCAGGGATAGAACGCGGCCCACACCGGGTTGTGGTCCGACACCTCGAGCGCCTTGTCCAGCGGCAGGCCGAACGTGCTCTGCATGTCGAGCACCCCCCAACGGCCGAGGTACTCGGCGGTGGCGAAGCGGTCGAAGATCAGGTTGTCGTAGGTCTTGGACCGGTGGGTGTTGGTGGTGACCCCGGACACCGCCCATGCGGCGCCCGGCATGTGGGTGAAACGGCCGAATTGCGGCGGTCCGGCGTTCAGGTCCCCCAGGAGGATGACGTCGTCCTCGTCGGGCCGCAGCGACCGCATCGACGTGAAGACGTCGGCCAGGGCGTCGATCTCCTGCGGCACCTCGTCGGGGTCGGTGTGGATGTCGACGAGCCAGAACGTGAAGGCCATCGACTGGGGGATCACCCGCGTGCGGAACCTCGCGTGCATCGGCGGGCGGTGGAGTTTTCCCGCCGGGTCGGGCACGACCCCGATCGAGGCGGCGTCCACCTCGATGCGGTTGGTGTCGTAGAGGAAGCAGTACTGTTCCTTGCTCACCGTCCGCCCCTCCCGGGGGCCGATGAGCCAGTGGTAGCGGCTCCCGTCGGCGTTCACCGCGCGGACGAAGCCGGGGATCACGTCGTCCGACTTCGAACGCACCTCCTGGATGGCGACGACGTCGAATTGGCGGACGATCCGTGCGAGCACCTCGACGACCTGCGGTTTGGCGACCTTCGTCTCCCCGAACACCTGGATGTTGAAGGAGGCGACGAGGACGGCGTCCCAGGGCCTGGCCGCAGGCAGGAGCGACGGGCCCGGCTGGGCCGCGCCGGCGGGGAGCTGGCCCGGCACGACCGCGCCGGCGGGAGACGCCGCCGTCGCGTGGGGCGGCGCGAGGCGGATGAACGCCCAGCCGACCGCCAGGAGCAGCGTGGCGACGGCGAGCGATCCCGGCCGCGATGATGACGGCATTCGGGCCACGGGCCTTCGATCCCCCGCCGGTCGTGAAACTCACACACGCGGCTGGAAGCGGCCACGTCGGGGCGTCTTGGCGGGCCCCCGCTCCCGGAGGGCGGAGCACCGGCATCGGCGTGACCCTCCTGCGGTATCGGCCGAAGGACCTGTGACGGTCGTGCCGGGGCCCTCCGGCCCGCAACGTCGACCTGCCCGCTCCCGGCCTCGGGGGCGTGACGGCCGGGGAGAAAAGATGGGCTGGGTTTGACGCCAGCCCCTGGCCGACGTCAGGTCGCGACGGCGCCAAGCGCCTCGCCGGCAAGGCGAGCGAGCCTGGGATCGGCGTCCTTCGTCGCCGCTTCGAGCGCCGGCCGGGCCGCCGCGGCGGCAGGCCCGATCTTCCCCAGCGCCCATGCCGCCCGCTGTCGGACTTCGGCGGGGCTCCCGGTGGCGAGGCGGTCGGCGATCGCCGCGACGGCCGGGGCGGCATCGGCGCCGCACCGTCCCAGGAGCGTGACCGCCCAGTAGGCGACCAGGGGCTGCGGCGAGGCCACGAACCCGGCCAGCGCCGTGACCGAATCCGCGGGCGGGGCTCCGAGTTCCTCGAGGGCGGCGACGGCCCATTCCACGACCCCGCTCTCGCCATCCGCGCAGGCGTTCACCAGGGCGGCTGCGACCGGCGCCGCCGCCTCGCCGGCATGGCAGAGGGCTTCCGCGGCGGCGGTCCGCTCGGCCGAATCGGCCGAGGCCAATCGGTCCGCCAACCCCGTGATCGAGGACTCGGAAGGCGCGGTCATGATCGGACTCCGGGAGGGGGAAGATCCGCACCTACGCAAGGCGTGTGCGTCGCGAGGCTGTCCGATCGCCCCCGG
>CAWUOA010000281.1:0-4684 GCA_963923225.1 uncultured Planctomycetaceae bacterium | reverse complement strand
GCCGCGGAGACGGCTGTCGACGGGGTCTTTCCGCTCGAGAGCCTCGACGGCCGGGAGATCGCCTTCGATCCGGCCGCCCCCTGCCATGTGATCGCGTTCCTCGGGGTCGGCTGTCCCGTCGCAAGGCAGTACGCCAGCCGGCTCGAGGAGATCGCCACGGCCCATGCCGGGCAGGGCGTGCGCGTCATCGGCGTCGACTCGAATCGGCAGGACTCGGCCGAGGAGTTCGCGGCCGCCGGGCGGGAGCTCGGAGTCGGCTTTCCCCTCGTCATGGATCCCGGCCAGCGGATCGCGCGGGCGCTCGGTGCCACACGCACCGGAGGGGTGGTCGTGCTCGATCGGCTCGGCCGCGTCGCCTACGCCGGCCGTGTGGACGACCAGTTCAGCCCGGGACTCGTGCGCCCCGAGCCGACCAGCCGCGAGCTCGTCGCGGCGATCGACGACCTCGTCGCCGGCCGCGCGCCGACGGTGGCCCGGACCGAGCCGGTCGGCTGCCTGATCACCTTCGACCGGGAGCCGGCGGTCGCCGTCGATGCGGCGCCGACCTTCCACGGCGAGATCCTCCCCATGCTCCGCACCCACTGCCTCGAATGCCACCGCGCGGGGGAGATCGGCCCCTTCGACGTCTCCACCCCCGAGGAGGTCGCCGGGTGGTCGGCGATGATGCTCGAGACGATGGAGCAGGGACGCATGCCCCCCTGGCACGCGAGCCCCGAGCATGGATCGTTCAAGAACGCCCGCCACATGCCGAAGGAGGCGATCGACCTCTTCCGCCACTGGCTCGACGCCGGGATGCCGGCTGGCACGCCGGGCACCGCCGCGGCTGCGGCGCCCGCCGTGGCGGGGTGGCGGCTGCCGCGCGAGCCCGACGTCGTCGTGCCGCTGGGGAGGAAGCCCTGGAGCGTGCCGGCCGCCGGCACCATCGACTACCAGTACTTCGTCGCCGACCCGCATCTGGAGGAGGAGACCTGGATCGGTGCGGCGCAGGTGGTGCCCGGGGCTCCGAGCGTGGTCCACCATGCGATCGTCTTCGCGCGGCCCGAGCGCCTCGCCGACTTCCGCGGCCTGTCGATGGTCAGCGCGTACGTGCCGGGGCAGCGGGCCACCACCTTCCCCCCCGGCCATGCCCGGCGGATCCCGGCCCGGTCGAAGTTCGTCTTCCAGATGCACTACACCCCCGACGGCCGGCCGTGCGAGGACCTGACAACGATCGGCCTGGTGACGATGCCGCGCGCGGAGGTGACCCACGAGGTGTCGACGCTCGCCGCCATCGAGCAGGACTTCGAGATCCCCCCCCACGCCGCCGCCCATCCGGTGCGCGCGAGCCTCTCGCGCTGGCCGGCGGGGAGCACGCTCCTGGCGGTGTCCCCCCACATGCATCTCCGCGGCCGGGCCTTCGAGCTTTCCGCGGTGCGCCCCGACGGATCGAGCGAGACGCTCCTCTCCGTGCCGCGCTACGACTTCAACTGGCAGCACACCTACGAGTTCGCGGAGCCGTTGGCGCTCGACGGGGTCGAGCGGCTCGAGATCGTGGTCACGTTCGACAACTCCGCCGCCAACCCGGTCAATCCGGACCCCGACGAGACGGTGATGTGGGGCGACCAGACGTTCGAGGAGATGGCGCTGGCCTTCTTCGAGGTGGCGAGCCCCCTCTCGGCCGACGGTGCGGTGCCGGCGGCGCGGTCGGCGCGTGGCGATGCCGACGACGCCGGGATCGAGAGCCTCGCCGCCGGGCGGGCCGACGACTTCCTCCGCCGCTTCGACGCCGACGGTGACGGGGCGGTGACCCGCGCGGAGGCGTCGCGGATCGTGCGCGACTACGCCTTCGGCCTCCTCGACGCCGACGGCGACGGGAAGGTGACGCGCGCCGAGGCGATGGCCAAGATGCGGGGCGGCCGTGGACGCTGATCGCGCGCACGACCCTTCGATCGTGCCGAACTGGACGCGCACCGCGCGGGCCTTCGCGTCGATCGCCGACCGCCCCTGGTGGTGCGTGGCGCTGATCGTCGCCATGTCGCTCCTCGCGGCGTCGGGCTACCGCGAGCCGGGCTGGGCCGAGAAGATCTGGAACGGCGACTGGTGGCGCGCGAAGGACGCGGCGAAGGAGGAGGCTCCCAAGGCCGCGAGCGCCCCCTCGGGGGGCCCGGCGCGGGCGCCGCGGGCAGACTCCGCCCCGCGCGGCGACGCCCCGCGCTTCCGGCGCGGCGGCCGCGGCTCGGTGCTCGGCCGGGCCGACGCGATCCTCGTCGTCCGCTCCCCCGACGTGTTCACGCGCGAGGGGGCGGCGGCGCTCCGCGACGTGGTGGCGCGCCTCGAGGCGCTCGACGCGGTCGACGGCGTCACCTGGCTCGACAACGCCCCGCCGCTGAACGTCTTCGGTCTCGCCGAGCCGATCCTCCCCAAGGGGCCGGCGAGCCCGGCCCGCTTCGAGGCGGCCCGCCGCAAGGCCGTCGCCCATCCGCTGGTCGTCGGCCAACTCCTCTCCCCCGACGCCGAGACGCTCCTCCTCCTGCTCGCCTACGACTGGACGCTCGTCCGCGAGGAGGCCGACGTCACCGACGCCGTCATGGCGGCGGCCGGCGCCGCCGCGAAGGACCATCCCGGCGTGACGCTCGACTTCGCCCTCACCGGCCCCGTGCCGATTAGGCTCGAGTGGGTGAAGAATCGTGACGCCAACGAGCGGCTCTTCCAGTGGATCGCCTACGGCCTGATCCTCGCGCTTTCCGCGGTCCTCTTCCGCGGGCTCTCGGTCGTCGCGGTGACCGCGGCGGCGCCGGCGCTCGGGGTCTTCTGGACGCTGGGGATCGTGCGGGCGGTCGGCCTCGAGGACAACCCCTTCGCCCACGTCATCCTCCCGGTGCTCCTGAGCCTCGTCGGCTTCGCCGATTCGGTGCACATGATGGTCGACATCCGGCGCGGGCTGGCCGCGGGCCTGCCGCCGCGCGAGGCGAGCCGACGGGCGCTGGCCACCGTCGGCGTCGCCTGCTTCCTCACGATGATCACCACCGCCATCGGGATGGCCTCGCTGTCGCTCGCGCGTCACGAGGTGGTGCGCGACTTCGGCTGGTCGTGCGTGATCGGCGTGGCGGCGACGTGGCTGGCGGTGCTCGCCGTGCTCCCCACGTGCTGTGCCACCCCCTGGGCGGGCGTGCTCGCCCGCGGCGCCGGCCGCGAGGTGATCGGCGGCCAGTTGCCGCGCGTGGCGCGGGGCATCGACTTCACCCTCCGCCACAAGGGGATCACGAGCGCCTTGGCGATCGGTGCGCTCGTGGCCCTTGCGGGGGTGGCGCTGCGCCTGGAGCCGGACGACCGCAAGGCGAACATCCTCCCTCCCGGCTCCCCCGCGCAGCGTGCCCTCGACCATCTCGACACGGCGCTCGGCGGCCTCGACGTCTGCTCCGTCGACGTCCGCTATGGCGGCGATCCGGAGCCGGAGGAGATCGCCGACGTCGTCTCGGCCATCGACGCGGCGATCCTCGCCGAGCCGCTCCTGGCCCATCCCCTCTCGCTCTGCCGGATCATCGACGCCCTCCCGGGGGACGGGCCGGCGCGCGAGCGCATGGATCTGCTCGAGCTCCTCCCGCCGCCGCTGCGGACGGCGCTCCACGATCCCGCGGCCCGGACGGCGCGGGTCACCTTCCGCGTCCCCGACCGGGGCACGGTGGCCTGCAAGCCGACCTTCGAACGGGTCGACGCGGCGCTCGAGCGGATCGAGGCCGATCATCCCGGCTTCGAGCTGGCCCTCGCCGGCGAGCCGATCTCACGGTGGCGCGACCTGTATCAGGTGGTGATGGATCTGGCGCGGAGCCTCGGCACCGCGGCGCTCGAAATCCTCTTCGTGATGGTGGTCGCCTTCCGTTCGCTGCGGCTGGGGCTCGTGGCGATCGTGCCCAACATGCTGCCGCTGGCGGCCTCGGCGGCCTGGATGGTGTTCACCGGCCAGCCGCTCGACATCGTCGCCGTCTGCGCGCTGACGATCTGCCTCGGCATCGCCGTCGACGACACCGTCCACTTCCTCTCCCGCTACCGCTACGAGCTCGACCAGGGCCTCGAGCGCACCGCCGCGATCCGCCAGGCGTTCGCCGAGGTGGGGACGGGGATGATCATGACGACGGTGGTCTTGCTCGCGGGATTCTCGTCGGTGTTCATGAGCGACAGCCGCGACCACCGCGCCTTCGCGGGACTGGGCGTGGTGACGCTGGGCATCGCGCTGTTGTGCGACATCTTCTTCCTGCCGGCGCTCGTGGCGGTGTTCGACCGGCCGCCGCGGCCGGCGGGATCCGCGCCGCCGGTCAGCGACCCCCGAGCGTGATCTCGGCGTCCGGTTTCGCCCCCCGCGGCGCGGCCGGCCAAGGCGGGGGGCGGCGATGCTTGCGGGGCTCCGGCGGGAGTCGTACAACGTGGCGGTCGGGAAGGGGGAGAGTAGGCATCCGCCCCCCTTCCGGCCATGGCCGCCGTACGCGTGGCCGGCCCGACGCCCAGGGTGCCCCCGCTCCCCGAGAGACACCATGGCCACCGCGTCGTCCGCCCGTCTGCCCGAAGCCAAGAACGTCGGCGCCTCCCTCGACAAGGCGATGGACGCCGGCCGCGGCATCCTCCGCCTCTCCCCCACCTGGGTGCCGCGCAGCTTCCTCCATCCGGGCAAGCGGGTTCGCCTCCACCCCGACGACTACTACGCCTACGG
>CAWUOA010000280.1:0-4705 GCA_963923225.1 uncultured Planctomycetaceae bacterium | reverse complement strand
ATCCGGAGTCGACCATGGTGGCGCTCATCGACGGAGTCGCGAACGAGCTCCTCGGTCGCACCGACGCAGCCTCGGAGATTTACCGAGCCATCCTCGCCCGTCCATCGCTTCCGGCCACGATGGCATCGAGGACATCCAACAATCTTGCCGCTCTGCTCATCGATCGGGGCGAGTACGACGAAGCGCGGAAGCTGATCGACACGGCGGTCGAGGAGCTCGGCCCGCATCCCACGCTCCTGGACACGCGGGGCATGCTCTGGCTCGGCCTCGGTGAAACGACCAAGGCGATCGAGGATCTGAAGGAGGCTTCGCTGGTCCCCGAGGCGGCGAAGCATCTTCACATGGCGACGGCCCGGTTCGCCGCCCGCCAAGTCCCCGAATGTCGGGCCGCGTTGGCCGCCGCCGAGGCGGCAGGGATCCGCAAGGAGCGGCTCGCCCCGGCGGAGCAGGAACGCCTCGACACGCTCGACAAGGCCTTGGCCGACCACGTGGGCAGCTGAGGACGCGGGCAAACTGACGGGAGCCGTCTCCGGCGTGCCTCGGCGTCACTTGCACGATGCGGCCGAGGGGACGCATGCCGGCCGCCGGCAGAGCTCCTGGTCAGCCTCCCTGGAGCATCCGTGAGCGGGCCAGGGCATCTTCCGCTTCGGCGATTTTTCCGGCTCGTACGCACGCCACGCTCAAGGCGGTGAAGCTGAACGCATCGTGCGGTTCGAGCTCGCAGACCTTCCGCGCGTAGGCGACCGCTTCCTCGTGGCGCTCGAGCCGGGTGCACCATGCCGCCAACGCCGAGTAGGCGAGAGCGAAGTCCGGATGGTCGGCGACGACCGCCTGGAGCTCCGTCACTGCGTCGGCGAGACGGCCGGAGTCCTTGGTTTGCTGCGCGGAATCGTAGCGTTGTTCGCGTGTCATCGCTGGCGTGTCCCGGCCACTGACGAACCGGCTCCGAGGCTCGTCCGCCGTATCACGGGTCCTTCCAGGGCCGGTGGCGGATTCTCCTGCGAAAGGAGTGTACGACGAAATCGAGTCTGGGGAAGCCACGCGGTGGAAGCGGCTCGACGGGGTCCCCGGAGCCATGCGGAGGCGACGGTATTCCGGCCGGCCGGGCCGTCCCAGGAAGTGTCGCCGCCTTGGAGAGGCGGGGCGGCCAGGGGGTTCTGGAAACTCTGGGCGGCCATCGAACGCTGCTGCCAAATGGCATTGAATCCTCGTCGCGGGGAAGACGATAACCCTGCGTATTCGCTCGCGATCCCGGCCCCGACGACCCCGCACGCCCGGCCGGCCCCGCCCACTTCCCCGCAGTTTCTGGAAGGCACGCTGTGAGCATCCATCCGCTGGCCGCTGTCAGTCCGGAAGCCCGGCTCGGCACGGGCGTCAAGGTCGGCGCCTTCGCCTCGATCGAGGCCGACGTCGAACTCGGCGACCACTGCGTCGTCGCTTCGGGGGCCGTGGTGAAAGCGGGAGTGTGCGCCGGGAGCGACAACGAATTCTGCGAACATGCCGTCATCGGCGGCGCGCCCCAGCACGTCGCCCGTCCGACGGACATCGGGCGGGTGCTGATCGGCGATCACAACGTCTTCCGCGAACACGTCACCGTCCACCGTGGCCTCAAGCCCGGCAGCGACACCATCGTCGGCAGCGGCAATTACGTGATGGCGGGGGCGCACTTCGGCCACGATTGCGTCATCGGCAACGGCTGCATCTTCGCCAACGGGGCCATGCTCGGCGGCCATGTCCACGTGGAGGACAAAGCGTTCGTCTCCGGCGCGGTCGCCGTCCACCAGTTCTGTCGGATCGGCCGCCTCGCGATGGTCGGCGGGCACGCCCGCGTCACGCAGGACATCCCACCCTACATGCTGGTCGACGGCCAGAGCGGGTGCATCGTCGGACTCAACGTCGTCGGATTGCGGCGCAGTGGCCACGGTCCCGAGGACATCGCCGACCTGAAGAACGCATACCGAACGATCTACCGCCGCGGACTCGCCTGGCAGGACGTTCTCGAGTCGCTCCGCCTGGAGTTCAGGGCCGGACCGGTCCTCCACCTCCGTGACTTCCTCGGGTCGGGGAAACGCGGCTTTACCCAGGAGCGTCGGGCACCGCCGGCCGCGACGCTGCGGCTGAGGGTCGCCGACGACCCGTCCACACCCGCCACGACTCCGGCCCTCCGCTCCAAGGCCGGCTGAGGGTTTCCCAGCGGGCTCGGCCGGATTCGGGCCCCAGGTACCGCGGGGCCACGGTCCCCGGCTGGTTCCCCCAGCCCGCGCGTCCGTTCGGGTTCTCCCGGTCGCCCGGGTGTCTCGGAGACCGGAAATCGTCACCCGGGGGTCGCTCCGGTTGAAAAGATGGGCAAAGATTGACGGAAGCGGTGGTCGTTCCGCCGCCACCCTTTCGCCGTCCATCCGCCATGCCCACTCGGCTCCCCGGTTCTCCGATCGCCGCGGAGCAGGCCGCCGCCCCGTCGCCATGGTCCTCTCTTTGGCCATGGCTCCTGGCAGGCCTGCCCTTGGCCGCACTCGCCTGGTGGCTCCTGGGGAGTGACTGGACTCGGCAACCGCCGCTCGTCGTGGGCATCCTCCATTCCCGTTCAGGTCCTTCGGCTCCCTCCGAACGGGCGGTGGTCGACGCCGAGACGAGGACCGTCGAGGAGATCGATCGGGCCGGCGGCTTGCTCGGCCGCCGGGTACGCTGGGTGGTCGCCGACGGCGCCTCCGACCCGGCCGCCTTCGCCAAACGCGCCGAACGGCTGATCCGGGAGGAGAAGGCCGACGTGATCATCGGGTGCTCGAGCGCCTCCACCCGACGCGCCGTGGTTCCCGTCGTGGAAGCCGCGGATCATCTCCTCGTGTTTCCGGCGCGGCACGAGGGCATCGAGGAGTCGCAGGTAGTCGTCTCCCTCGGTCCGCTCCCGAACCAGTCGGTCGGTCCGGCACTGGCCTGGTGCCACGACGCGCTGTCGGCGCGGAGGTTCGTCATCGTGGGGACGGACGACACGTGGAGTCGCTGCGCGGCTGCGTTCGCGGCCGACCAGCTTTCGGCGATCGGCGCCACGCTCGTGGCCGAGGAGTACGTCGCGGCGGGCACCAGCGACGTCTCGGCGGCGGTCCGCGAGATCGTCGCGGGCCAGCCGGACGTCGTGTGCTGCCTCCTGCCCGGGGACGCGGCCGCCGCGTTACTGCATCGTCTCCGGGAGGCGGGAATCCGCAGCGCCGACCTGCCAGTGCTCCTCTTGGCGGTCGACGAGGAGGATCTCCGCGCGATGCCTCGTGAGGACGCGACCGGCACCTACGTCGCCGCGAGTCACTTCCAGGGCATCGACCGCACCGACACCCGTGATTTCGGATCTCGCTCCGGGACGGATCAGGCCCTTTCGGAGCGCGTCCTCAGCGCCTCCGAAGCGGTTCGCCTGTGGGCCGGCGCCGTTCGCGCCGCGGGCTCCGCGGCCCCGGCGGCCGTGAGGGCGGCGATCCGGCGACAGTCGCAGGCGACCGCCGAGGGAGTCATCGCCATCGACCCGGTGACACAGCACGCCTGGAGAAACCTGACCGTCGGCCGGGTCCGCCCCGACGGCTTGGTCGAGCCGGTGTGGACCAGCGACGGACCCACCCGGCCGGTTCCGTTTCCCATCACGCGCTCGAGGGTCGAGTGGACCCGCTTCCTGGCCGCGGCCGAACGTGCCCGATCGGGTCGCCGGGCCGTCGCGGCCGAACAGGCCGAGAACACCGACGGGAGCGGAGGCAGGCCGCAGCCATGATCCCGCCCCGTGTCGCTCCCCACCAGAACCGTCGGTCCATCGTGGCCCGCCTCCTGTTCTGGTTCCTGGTCATCGCCCTGGTACCCTGCGCGATCCTCACCGCGTCGACCGCCCGCTTGGCGACTCGAACGATGGAGCAGTCCGTCCGCGCCAACCTCGCCCGGATCGCGGCGGTGAAGACGGAACAGCTGGAGGCGTATGCGGCGGAGCGGGTCCGCACCGCGACGGCGGTATCGAGGATCCCCGACGTCGTCTCGCTGCTGAAGCCTGCTCCGGCGGTCGATGACGGTGCCGCCCTGCCACGACGACCTTCGGGCGCAGGCGAGCGGTCGTTTCTCGACGCCGTCGCGGCGTCTCTCGACTACTCGCACGCAGTCTTGGTCGACGTCGACGGCCGGATCGTCCACTCGAGCGACGACGCCTTTCCGGAGGGAGCGTCGCTCCTCACCGGTGGGCTGGCCACCTCGCCTCTTGCCAGCGGGTTCACCCGTTGCCGATCCCTCCTCCAGACGGACCTCACCTCCTTCCAAGCCTACGGATCGTCGCTCGAGCCGGTCGCCTTCGCCGTCGCTCCGATCCTCGACTCGGGCCGCCTCGTGGGGGTCCTCGCCTTCGGCTTCGGCCCGTCGCGGATTTGGGCGATCCTCGAAGACTGGACGAACCTCGGCCGGAGCGGCGAGATCGTCGTCGGCGCGCGATCCGGCGACGAGATCGTCGTCACCGCTCCGGTCCGCCACGTCGCCGATGCCGCCTTCCGAATGCGGATTCCCTCGACCTCGGCACGCGACTCGGGGATGCTCGAAGCGGTCGATGGCGCGGGAGGCGAGGGCGTCGTCACGGACTACCGCGATCAGCCGGTGATCGCCGCCTGGGGACACGTTCCCAGTTTCGGCTGGGGAATGGCGGTCAAACAGGATCTGCGCGAGGCATACGCCTCGGTCGACTTCCAGCGGA
>CAWUOA010000279.1:0-4710 GCA_963923225.1 uncultured Planctomycetaceae bacterium | reverse complement strand
CCGGTGCTGGCGCTGGTCGCCGGTCTGGCATTCTTCGCCAAGGCAGGCATCCTCTCGGGCGCCTTCTACATCCAGGCCGCGGCCCTCTTCGCCACCGCCCTGGTGATGTGCCGCTTCCCGCAGATCGACCACGTGATCTTCGGGGTGGTGATCGCGGCCTGCTTCTTCATTCCCGGCTACAAGTACTTCCGCCAGCGCCAGCGCGCCGACTGAAGCGGCCTTCCGGGCACGAATCGGAATTGCCGGGGGCCTCGGGGCTGCGGTATTCCATCTCCCGTGGACTCGCTCCGCACCTGCCCGGGAGGCCGACATGAACCCGCTTCGCCGTCTCGCCGCCGCGCTGTCCGCCGCGGCGATCCTCTCGCTCTCGGCGCCCGCCGGTCCCGGCGGGGGCCTCGCCGCAGCGCCGCTCACGGTCGTCGATCCGGGCCAGGGCGCGGTGGCGCTGCCGAAGGGCGCCACCGCGGCGAGCGAATTGTCCGGCCTGGCCTGGACCGGCGGCTCCTCCTGGCTCGCCGTCGGCGACAACGGCGCCAAGGTGCTGTGGCAGGTGGAGGCGGGCATCGACGTCGCCACCGGCCGGATCCTGACCTCGACGGTGAGCGGCTCGATCGCGGCCCCCGCGCTCGGCAGCGACTCCGAGGGGATCGCCTACCGTCCCGATCTGGGGGGCGTGTGGGTCACCGACGAGGTGGCCTCCACGATCATCCCGGTGGCGCTCCCCGGAGGCGTCGCGCCGTCGGCGGTGACGGTGCCGGCGATCTACACCCCGGCCAACGTGCAGTCGAACATGGGACTGGAATCGCTCGCCTGGAGCGGATCGACGCTCTGGACGGCCAACGAGGAGGCGCTCGTGCCCGACGGCGCGGTCTCCACGACCACGGCCGGGAGCCTGGTGCGCATCCAGCGCTTCGACGCCGCCGGCACGGCGACGGGCCAGTGGGCCTACCGCACCGATCCGATCGCGGCGATGAACCCCTTCATCACCCAGGAGCGCAGCGGCGTCGTCGACATCGTCACCTGGTCGGCGACCACGCTCCTGGTGCTCGAACGCGAGCTCGGCGGCGCGATCGTGCCCACCTTCCGATCGCGGCTCTACGCCGTCGACGTCGCCGGTGCGGCCGACGTCTCCGCGGTGGCGTCGCTCCTCGATCCCGGCGTCACGCCGCTGACCAAGACGCTCCTCTGGGAGCGGAGCTTCGCGTCGTCGAACTTCGAAGGGATGTCGTGGGGACCGGAGGCTGGCGGAGGCCGGAGCCTCGTCCTGGTGAGCGACGACGGCGGCGGCATGACCCAGAGCCTCTACGCCCTGGTGGTCGTCCCGGAGCCGGGCCCGCTCCTCCTGCCGCTGGCCGCCGCGGGAACCGCCCTGCTCATCGCCGCGGTGCGGCGGATGCGGCGGGCCGGGCGAACCGGCGGGACGTCGGCCGCGTAAACGGAGGCAGAGCTTCCGCGCCCCCCGTACGCCCGCACCGGAGACCCGCATGGCCCGCGGAGACCGCCTCGCCGTCGAACGCCACCTCGTCGGCTCGACCGTCACCTACCTCCACCACGGCATCGACATGGGGGACGGCACCGTCGTCCATGCCCGCCCCGACGACCCCGAACGGATCTTCGGCGGCGGACGGGTGGCACGGACGTCGCTCGAGGAGTTCGCCGGGGGGGCGACGGTGCGCGTCGTCACCGACCCGCCGGCGACCCATTCCCCCGAGACGGTCGCGCTGCGCGCCGAGTCGCTCGAGGGGCGCGACGGCTACTGTCCCGTGGTGGAGAACTGCGAGCACTTCGCCACCTGGTGCGCCACCGGCTCGCGGCGGAGCCGGCAGGTCGATCTGCTCGTCGAGCGAATGGGACGGACGGCGACCCGCGTGGCGGCGGTCGTCGCGGCCCGCTCCGCCGGGCGCGTCGCCATCCGCACCGGCCTGGGCACGACCGTGCGCCTCGGCCTCCGCTCGCTCCTGCCGGCGACGCTCGTCGCCGAGGGGGCGGCGCTGGCCGCCGAATGGACCGCCCACCAGGCGGGCGGGTCGGCGGAACGGAGCCGGATGGCGGGGGAGTCGGCGGGGCTCGTGGCCAGCGCCGCGGTCTGCGCCGCGGGGACGGTCGCCGCCGGCCCGGCCGCTGCGATCGCCGCCGGCCTCGCCGGCGCCGCGTTCTGGATCGGCGGCTCGGCGGCCGCCGAGGTCGCCTCCCGCGCCGGCGCCCGCGGCTTCCGCGACGCGAAGCGCCGGCTCGGGTGAGGATCACCGCTCAGGCCGGCGGAGGCGTGTGGTCGGCGTAGTCGGAGAGCTTGCCCGCCTCGCGCCCCACGCGGAGGGCGTTGAGGACGGCGACCACGTCGATCGCCTCCTGGACCAGCGCGCCTGCCGTCGGTGGCAGGAGGCCCGCCGCCGCGAATCCCATCCCCACCACGCTCGCCGCCATCCCGCCGACGGCGCTTTGCAGCGCGATGACGCGCATCCGGCGGCCGATGTGGAAGAGCTCGTCGACGCGTTCGAGCGCGGAGTCCATCACCACGGCGCCGGCCGCCTCGCCGGTGACGTCGTTGGCGGTCCCCATGGCGATCCCCGCCGTCGCCGCGGCGAGCGCCGGAGCGTCGTTGATGCCGTCGCCGACGAACAGCGTCGGCGCGGCGCGGGTGGCCTCCTCGACGATCCGCAGCTTCCCCTCGGGAGAGACGCCCGCGTGGACCTCCGTGATCCCCACCCGGTCGGCGAGCCAGCGAACCTCGCTCTCGCGGTCTCCGGAGACGAGCATCACGCGATCGAGCCCATGCGCCGGGCCGAGATGCCCCACGAACGTGGCGCCGTCGCGGCGCGGCGCGTCGCGGAAGCGGATCAGGCCGGCCACGCGGCCGTCGACCACCACGACGCACTCCAGGCCCCCGACGGCGCCGGGGAGATCCGCGGCGCCCGGCAGGTCGGCCACCTTGGAGCGGCTGGTCAGCGCCACCTCCCGCGGGGGCTGCCCCGGCACGAGGACGCGCCCCACGAGCCCCCGGCCCGGTCTCTCGGCCACCTCCTCGACGGGCCACGGGACGGCGCCCCGGGCCTCCGCCGCCTGGAGCACGGCGGCGGCGAGGGGATGCTTGGAATAGGCCTCGAGGCTGGCGGCGAAACGGAGCAATTCGGGCTCCGCCACGACGCCCGTGGGCAGCACCTCCTCGAGCCGCGGGGCTCCGTAGGTGAGCGTGCCGGTCTTGTCGAAGATCGCCGTGCGGCAGGTGGCGAGGCGCTCGAGGATGGCGGGGTCGCGAACCACGATCCCGCGGCGGGCCGCCAGCGACACCGCGCCGATGATCGCCACCGGGATGGCGATCAGGAGGGGGCAGGGGGTGGCGACGACGAGCACCGCGAGGAAGCGCGTCGCGTCGCCGCTGGCCCACCAGGCTCCGGCGGCCAGGAGGAGCGCCAGCGGCGTGTAGAGGGCTCCGAGCGAGTCCGCGAGGCGACGCAGCCTCGGCTTCCTCGCCTCGCTCTCGCGGAGGACGTCGATGATCTTCGCGTAGCGGCTGTCGACGGCGACGCGCTCGGCCCGCACCTCGAGGGCCGACTGGCCGTTGATGGCGCCGGAGAGGACGGCGACCCCGGGCGCCTTCTGCATCGTCCACGGCTCGCCGGTGAGATAGCTCTCGTCCATCGTGCCGTGGCCCGCCACCACCACCCCGTCCACGGGGCAGATCTCGTGCGGGAGGACGACGACGACGTCCCCCACCCGCACCTCCCCCAGCGGGACGTCGACGAGCCCAGCCTCCGCGCGGCGGTGGGCCAGCGACGGCATCCGCCGCGCGAGCGCGTCGAGCACGCCCCCGGCACGTGCCACCGCCCGCGCCTCGAGCGCCTCGCCCCCGGAGAGCATGAGCACCACGAGCACGCCGGCCAGCCATTGGCCGAGGGCCAGGCTCGTGAGGATCGCCATGCCGGCGAGGAGATCGGAGCCGAAGGTGCCTGCGGCGAGCTTCCGGAGGAGATCGGCCACCAGCGCCCCCCCGCCGCAGAGGAGCACCGCCACCAGCGGCAGCTCGGCCACCGTCGGCGCCCTGGGCGCGAGGCCGGCCAGGCCCGGCACGAGCCGGTCGATCCACCACCGCTCGAGCCCGGGAACGGCCGTCTGCCCGAGGCCCGCGAGCCGGAGGCCGAGGTGGAGGAGGATCGCCACGATCGCCCCCACGGCGATCCATTCGTTCGGGGTCGGGCCCCCCCACGGCGCCCGGGAGGATCGCCCGGGGGGCGTCTGGGATGTCGCGTCGATCATGAATCGCTCCCCGGCGGACGGGTCAGGGCACCCGAGGGTCAGGCATGCATCCGCGGCTCGGATCCCACCACGGAGAGAATCGCCGACTCGGCCGCCGACAGCTCCCCCAGACGGGCGAGCACGGCCTCCTCCGGCTGGAACTCCTTCGCCAGCCGCACGTAGGTGGAATGATGCCTGGCCTCCGACTCGAACAAGCCCCCCCAGAAGGCACTCAGCTCGGGGTCGGCGATCCGGTCGCGCAGCCGGGCGAAGCGCTCGCAGCTGCGGGCCTCGATGAGCCCCGCCACGAGGAGGCGGTCGACCGCGCGGCCGGGCTCCTGGCGGCGGACGAGCTCGTGAAGCCGGGCGCCGTACGGCGCGGGGGAGAGCTTGCGGAAGCGGATCCCGCGGCGCTCGAGAATGTCGAGCACCATGCGGAAATGCTCCAGTTCCTCCTCGACGATCTCCGTCATCGCG
>CAWUOA010000278.1:0-4713 GCA_963923225.1 uncultured Planctomycetaceae bacterium | reverse complement strand
CCCGGCGTGCTCACCTCGCGGAACCACGCGGCCGGCGGATGCGACTCCACGTCGCCGGTGGCGGTGAGCACCCCGCGCACGAACCGGTCGTAGGGCACGTTGCGCTCGAGGGCCCCGCGGATCCAGGCGTGGAAGCGGAGGGTGTAGGGGGTGTCGTTGCCGTTGCGGCGCTTGTTCCGCAGCACGGCGGCCCATTTGGAGGCGAAGTACTCGGCGTAGCCGGGGCTGGCCAGGAGCCGGTCGACGAGCCGCTCCCGCTTGTCGGGGGCGGTGTCGGCGAGGAACGCGCGCGAGTCCTCGAGCGAGGGGAGGCGGCCGGTGATGTCGATCGTCGCGCGGCGGAGGAAGGTGGCGTCGTCGCACGGCGGCGAGGGGGGGATGCCGAGACGGCGGAGACGGTTCATGACGGCGGTGTCGACGAAGTTCCGCTCGGTCATCCCCCCTTCCACCGGGAGCCCCTGGGGAACGACGGCCCGGAACACCGCCACCTGCCCCTGGAAGCGGACCATCACCGCCGCCTCGCCCGGGGTGCGGGCGGCCGCGACACGGCCGGACGGATCGGCGGTGGCGATGTCGGGCTGGTTCGACTCGAACGAGGCGAGGTTCGTCACGTCGCGCCGGCTGCCGTCGCTCGAGTACGCCAGCACGGAGAGCTGCTGGCGGCCGCCGAACTGCATGTCGCGGACCTCCGGCACCACCGCGATCCGCTCGAGCACCGGCTCGTCGGCGCTCCCCCGCGGCATCCCCTGGCCGATCCAGCGCGCGAGGAGCTCGTACTCGTGGGAGCCGACGTCGATCCGCTTGCCGCCGCCGTGCGGGAGCCGGTTGGTGGGCTTGGTGAGGAGGAGGCTGCTCTCCGGATCGGCGGGGAAGACGCGGCGGCCGCGCGACTCGTGGACGAGGAAGTCGTAATCCTCGTCGGGGTAGAAGCCGAGGAGCGAGAGACGGAAGCCGTTCTGGCCGTCCGCCTTGCCATGGCATCCGCCGGCGTTGCATCCCAGCCGGGTGAAGACCGGCACCACCTCCGAGGTGAAGCTCACGGGCAGTTCCTCGCCGCAGCGGTCGAGCCGCAGTCGGGCGGTGGCGGCGGGGCCCTCCGGCATCCGCGCCTCGATCTCGACCTCGCCGTCGGCCAGCGGCACGAGCCTTCCCCCCTCGAGCACGGCGGCCCGTTCGGCGGGGGCGACGCGGAAGGTCACGTCGTGCGTGACGTCATGGAGCTGGCCGCTGGAGAAGCTGCCGGTGACGACGAGCTGGCGGCGGGCCGACCGGCCCACGAGATGCTCGGCCCCGGGCTCGAAGGCCAACGACACGAGCGACCCCCGCGGGCCCAGGCCGGGGGGCTCGGCGGCGGCCGCCGCGAAGCCTGCGGCGACGGACCATGCCCCCCAGGCGACGGCGAGGAGCGGAAGCGCACGGATCGATCGCATCGGCTGCCCTCCCCCGCTCACTCCCTCGCCCCCGGAGGCACGTCGATGACCGACGCCGTGCCGTCCCCGCTGGCGACCACGATCCTCTCCCCCTTGGCGTCGAAGGCGGCGCCGTTGCCGATCCGACCGACGCGCGTGTCGAGGAGGGGCACGCCGGTCCCCAGCCTCCACACCCGCAGCTCCCCAGCATACCCGTAAGAGAGGAGCGTCGTCCCGGCGGGGTTGAAGGCGACGCCATGGACGAAGTCTCCGTGGCCGGCGAGGGTCCGTTCGGTCGCGCCGCTGACGAGGTTCAGCAGGTGCACCGCCCGGTCGGCACCGCCGACGGCCACGCTCTGGCCGGCCGGATGCACCGCCACGGCGTAGGCGGTCTCCTCGGTCGTCGCCAGCTGCTTGAGCTGGCGGCCGCCGGCCACGTCCCAGAGGCGGATCGTGCGATCGGCCGACGCGGACACCACCAGCGCCTCCTCCGGCGTGAAGGCCAGGGCGTGGACGGGGCCGGTGTGCCCGGTCATCTGCGCCCGCTGCTGTCCGGTCGTCGCATCCCACACGCGCACCGACTGGTCGGCGCCACCCGAGACGATCGTCTCCCCGTCGCGGCTGACCGCCACGGCGAGCACCGGCCCGCCGTGGTCGAGCTTGAACAGCGCCGCCGGGGCGGCGAGTGCCCAGCGTGCCAGAGCCCCGTCGGCGTGGAGGGCCCACACGTCGCGGCCGTCCTTGTCCCACCCGAGCCGCACCACGCCGGCGGCGACGGCGACGGCGTCGTGCCGTTCGAGCTCCCGCGCCGGCGTCGGCCCCGGCGCCGGCGGACCGAAGGTGGAGATCCGCGCCGCGCCGCCGCCGGCGGACGTCGCGGCGGCGAGGCGCTGGCCGTCGCCGCGCCACGCCAGCGCCGTCACCGGCCCCTCGGCGTCGAGCGTGACGATCTCCGCGCCGTCGCCGGGATTGACGATCCGCACGGCGCCGTCGGCGGCGCCGATCGCCAGCCGCGCGCCGTCGGGCCGCAGCGCCAGGCTCAGCGGCGGAGGCAGCCCCTCGCGGAGCGTGCGGCCGACGGCGTTGGCGGCGACGTCGACGAAGCGCACCGCGGCGCTCGAGTCGGCGACGACGGCCTGCTCGCCGCCGGCCGCCACGAGGCCGTCGAGCGGCGCTCCGACACGGATCGACGCCACGGCGCCGCCGCGCCACGCCGTGAGCCGGCCGTCGGCGCCGGCGGAGAGGATCGTCTGCCCGTCCGAGGCCAGGCGGACCACCGCCGGCCCGGCCGCCGCCTGTGAAAACGACTCGAGCGGCGCCCCGGTGTCGCTCTGCCACAGCTCGACGAGCCCGCGGTCGTCGGCCGTCGCCAGCCGCTTCCCCCCGACGAACGCCGCCCGCCGCACCGGGGCGGCCGACTCGATCCGCCGCGCGACGGTTCCGTCGGCGAGCGACCAGAGCCGGACGCCGTCCTCGCCCGCCGCGGCCAGCAGCGTCCCCGCCGGCTCGAGCGCCAACTCATGGACGGCGGCCCCCGATCCCGCGAGGGTGCGCTCGACGGCGCCGGTGCCGGCGGCGATCTGCCAGATCGCGCCGTCGGCCCGCCCGGCGAAGAGGCGGCCGCCGTCCCCGGAGACCGCGAGCGCCTCCACCGCCGGCCCGCCCGAATCCCAGCTCGCCATCCAGCTCCGCTCGCGGAGGATGCCCTGCGGCTGTCCGCCGAAGCCCGCCCACTGCCGTCCGGAGGTGCCGGTGACCAGAAGCAGGCCCGCCGGCTGGTCGATCGCCATCTCCTCGACGAGCCGGCCCCCCTCCGCCGCGAAGGCGCGGAGGCGCGGCGAACCGTCGCCGACGATCACCTGTGCGCCGTCGGCGGCCACCGCCAGTGACGTGAGGCCCGGCCCCGCCGCGACGGTGCCACTGAGCGATCCGTCGGCCGATCGCAGGAGGCGCACGGCCCCGCCGGCATCGGCGATCGCCAGCCGGGTGCCGTCGGGCGTGGCGGCGAGGAGCAGAGGCGCCATGTCGGCAGCCAGCGTCGCGGTCGGGGTGCCGTCGGGGAGCCAGCGCCGCAGGCCCGGCGCCCCCGTGATGCCGACGACTCCTCCCTCCCCCGGCAGCGCCACGAGCGATTTGACGACGTCGGCAGGCGTGTCCCCGAGCGCCACGAGCCGGTCGAGCGCGGGGGTCCAGCGGCGGGCGGTGCCGTCGTCGCCGCCGGTGAGCCAGGTGCCGCCGGGCGTGGCGACGACGACTCCCTGCCCGGGGAACTCCGTCCATCGTTCGGCCTCCTTCCCCGAGGCGACGTCGTACACCACGACGCCGTCGGCGGCGGCGGCGGCGAGATGCGGGCGCTCGCCCCCCTCGACCGCCACGCCCCGCACCGGCTGGCCGTGGGTCAGCGTCAGGCGCGGCGCGCCGGCGGCCGGCAGCGCCGCCGCGGCCCAGACCGCGATCCTGCCGTCCTCGCCGGCGCTCGCCAACCACGCGCCGTCGGCGGCGAAGGCCAGATCGACGACCCGCGCGGCGCCGGCGGCGATCGCCACGACGGCCGAGTCGGCGAAGCGCCCCTTCTCGACGGCGTGGACGAGGAGCCGCCTGCCGGCGCCCGAGGCGACGAGCGTTCCCCCGGCCGGCGCCGCGGCGAGGACGCGCGTGTCGGGATCGGCGGCCGTCACCGCGTGCACGGCGGCCGGCGCCAGCGGCGTGGCGGCCCCGTCGGCGCCCAGGGCGATCAGCTTGGCCGCGTCGGGCCTCCACAGACAGGCAAGCGCTCCCGCCGCCGGCAGGACGTCGAGCGCGATCCCGTCGGCCTGGAGGATGCGGACCGCGTCCGGCGAGGCCAGCGCGAGCGAGCGGCCGTCGGCGCTCCAGCGCAGGCTCGTGACCTCCTGCGGCAGCGCGGGAACGACCACCGGCGGCGCGGCGTCGGCCGGGCTCCAGAGGTGGATCGTCCGCGCGGCGCTCGCGGCGGCGACGCGGCCGGCGGGGGAGACGTCGAGCGTGCGGATCGCTGCGCCGGTCGGCACCGCGCGGACCTGCGTGCCCGAGCCGGTGTCCCAGGTGATGACGTTGCCGTCGTCGCCGGCGGAGTGGAGCCGGCCGCCGTCGAGGAGCAGATGGCGCACCGGCGCGCCGTGGCCGGCGAACTGGCGCAGCTCCTTCTTCTCCGCGAGGCTCCAGTGCCGGATCGATCCGTCGCCGGTGGCGAGGAAGCAGGAGCGGCCGTCGTCGGCGATCGCCAGGGCCGACACCGCCGCGGGCAGGTCGGCGAGCACCGTCGGCTCCCCCCCCGCCGCCGCCC
>CAWUOA010000277.1:0-4713 GCA_963923225.1 uncultured Planctomycetaceae bacterium | reverse complement strand
GTCGGCAGCGACGTGCCCGTGGAGATCCTCCGCGGCGACCGCCGCTCGACGGTGACCGTCCGCATCGGCCGCGTCCCGTGAGTCGACGCGGCGTCGGGGTCCATGGGGGATCGCCGCACCGTCAGGAGGGCGCGGGGGGCCGCGGCACGCGGACACGGCCGGCCTGGTAGTCGGTGATCGCGGCGGTGACCAGCACGATCACGGCGAGGATCGCCGCCACGTGCCAGCGCACCGGCTCCGGCGACAGGGCCACGAGCAGCAGGTGGGCCGCGAGACACGCCCCCGTCACCGCGCGGATGAGACGGCGTTCGAGCCACAGCCCCGACGCCGCGACCAGGAGCGGGTAGACCGCCACCAGCGGCGTGTCGACGCCGCGGACGGCCGCCAGGAGCGTGGTCACGCTGACGACGTCGGTGAGGACCAGGCCGATCTTCGCGGCGCGCGCGCGGGCGGCGGCCGCCGGGCTCTCCGGCTCCCGCAGCCAGCCCTCGCCGAGCGCCTCCCAGCCGGCCGCGAGCGCCCCCCAGACGACGAGGCCCGCGCCCACCGGAAAGTAGAAGGCGAGCGACTCCGGTTGCTGCGCCACGCGGGCCGCGATCGCGGCGAGCGCCCCGGCGATCCCCAGGATGCGGAACGCGGCGGCGGGGTGGCGGCGCACGAGCCTCGCGGCACGGTGCCAAGGGGCCCCGTCGCCGGGATCGACACGGCCCACCGCGAGCCAGCGGTCGAGCTCGTCGGCCAGCGCCGCGGCCGAAGGGGGGCGGCGTGCCGGGTTCTTCTCCAGGCAGCGGAGGCACAGTCGCTCGAGGTCGCGCGGGACGCGCGGCGCGAAGTGCCGGGGCGGGAGCGGATCGCGCTCGAGGACGTCGAGGAGCGTGTCGATCGCCGTCTCGCGTCCGAACGGGGCCTCCCCGCAGAGCGCCTGGTAGAGCACCACGCCGAGCCCCCAGACGTCGCTCCGCGCGTCGACCAGATCGCTCCGCCCCGCCGCCTGCTCGGGCGCCATCGAGGCCGGCGTGCCGAGGATGGCGTTGGTCGCGGTGGCGGCGCCGGTGCCGCCGCGGGCGAGGCCGAAGTCGGCCAGATGGGGGGCACCGGAGCGGTCGAGGAGGATGTTCGAGGGCTTGATGTCGCGGTGGATCACCCCCGCGCGATGGAGGTGCTCGACCGCGCGGGCCACCTCCGCCACCAGGCGCACCGCCTCCGGGAGCGGCAGGCTGCCCCGGCCGAGCCGAGTGGCGAGATCGTCCCCGTCGACGAGGTCCATCGCGCACCAGGGCTGGCCGTCGATCTCGCCGGCGTCGTGGATCGCGACGATGCGCGGATGGCGGATGCCGGCGGCGAGCCGGGCTTCGGCGAGGAACCGGCGGCGCTCGCAGGCGCTCGAGAGAACGCCGCCGGCGAGGAGCTTGACGGCGACCTCCCGGCCGAGGCCCGCGTGACGGGCACGGTACACGATGCCCATGCCGCCGCGGCCGATCTCCTCGACCAGTTCGTAGGGGCCGAACCGCCGCGGCGACCCGCCCGGCAGTCCGGGAGCGATCGATCCTGGCGCCGGTTCCGCCGCGAGCGACTCGGCCAGTCCGTCGAGCCCCTCCAGGCAGCCGCGCCAGGCGGCGAGCTCGGGGCGCTCTGCCAGCAGCCGGGCGGCGGCGGCCGCGTCCCCCTCCTGCGCGGCGCGGAGGTAGGCGTCGAGCGCCTCGGCGAGCGCCGCGTCGGGGCCGGAAGGGGCGGCGTCGGGCTCCATGTCAGCCCTCCGCCGCGCCGGCGTCGAGGTGTTCGCGGAGCGCGGCCAGGGCCCTCATCCAGAGCATGCGGCAGGCCCCCGCGGAGCGGTCCATGCGCTCGGCCACCTGCTCGAAGGGGAGCCGCTCGACGTTCCGCAGGAGGATCACCTCGCGTTGCGGCGGCGGCAGCGCGGCGAGCGCCTCGGCGAGACGGAGCTCCTCCTCGCCGCGGAGGAATCGCCCGCTGGGAGAGGACTCCGGCGCCACCGGCTCGAATCCCCCCGTGGCCGAATCGGCGCCGCCGAGCGGCACCTCGCGGCCGGCGTCGCGTTTGGCGGCGCCCCGCCAGCGCTTGGCCGCGTCGAGGGCGTTGCGGGCGGCGATGCGCCGCAGCCAGGCGAGCCATTCACCGGCGGTCGAGCCGGCGAAACGGTCGAATCCCCGGTGGGCGTCGAGGAGCGATTCCTGGACGATGTCGGAGACGTCGACCTTGGCACGGAGGCGGGACTGGAGATGGAAGCCGGCGGCGACGGCCAGGTAACTGCGGCCGGCCTCGAAGAGCCGCTGCCGTGCCGTCTCGTCCCCGGCCCGGGCGTCGCGCAGCCAGCGCGCGATCCGGGCGCCGCGGGCGGCGTCGCCCTCCTCGTCCGCCGGCGCCTCGACTCGGCCTGGGGGGTGATCGGACAAGGGGGCCTCCGGGCCGGCGCCGGGCCGGAACCGCGGTCAGCGGCGGGTGAGGAGCGGGCGGATCGTGTAGGAGACGCCGAACGATTCGAGAGCCTTCGACTCGCCGTCACGCTCGAGCAGTTCGACGAGGATGTTCTGGCCGGTGACGCCCGCCATGGGGGCGAGACCGGCCCGCTGGGGGCGGTCGAACTCGATCTCCACCGCACCGTCCTGCCGGTCGATGCGGATCCGGCGCACGCCGGGCGTCGGGCGGGCCTCCGCCGGACGCCAGCCCGCACCGGTGTCGACGTAGACGCTCGCCTCGACGGCCGGCCCCGAGGCGCCCTCGACGGGCGCGTCGTCGAACACCGGAAGGATCTCGCACAGCCGCGTCACCCGGTCGGACCCGTCGCCGGTGATCCGCGTCTCGATTCGCAGCCCGGAGCCGTCCACGTCGAACCGTCGGGAGTAGGTGACGTCGCCGGCGAGGGCCCCTTCGGCGACGGCGTCGTTGCCACCGGTGCCGCGTTCGTGGAGCGGCGCGGAGACGCGGACGGTCGCCCTGTCCCTGGCGATCTCGTGGACGATCTCCGTGAACGCGCCGCGGGGGATGCGGGCGGTGCTGAAGGGGGCTCCCTCGGCGCCGGTGCCGGCGAGGGCGTGCGTCTGCCATCGCCACCACGCGTCCCAGGTGTCGGCGGCGTCGCCCGCGTCGCGCCGTCCGAGGATCACCGGACCGGTCGACGGCGTCCAATACGCGGACAGGGCGCCTCCGGAGAACCCGATCGGCTCCCGTCCGGCGGCGATCCGCCCGGTGTGGACGACCACCCCCGAATCCCCCAGCCGTGCCACCATGAACTCCTCGTCGAACCCGCGCGCGAAGTCGGTCTCGCGACGGAAGGGGAGCTTGGCGATCGGCAGCGGCGCGGCGCGGCGGAAGCGGGCGAGCGACCCGGGGAGAAAATAGTCGTGGTCGAAGGGGACGTGGTCGACGGGGAGGTCGGCGGCGTCCCACCGGGCCCGCGGCGGCGTGGTGGCGGCCGAGGAAGCGAGGGCGGCGTTGATGCTGCGACGGCCGGGAATCGTCGTGAACGCCTCGTCGATCTGCGTCTCCATCCGGCCCCGGTTCAGGGGGGCCGCGGGGCCGCCGCGGCGCGGCCGGTCGTTGAACAGGAAGCAGAGCCCCGGGCCGGTGAGCATGGCGGCCGTCACGTCCCGCGAGCGCAGCCCCGATTCATCTTGGAAGGAGTCGGCCCCGGGGGTCGGCGCGAAGTGGGTGGGGCCGTGGCAGACGCCGCGGTGCGGTTCCGGGAGCATGAGGCAGCCGCGCAGGTCGCTCGCGCGGGCCAGCGCCGTGCGGAGGAACTCCCACTCTCCGGGGGCGACCACCGCCGCCCAGGCGAGGTAGTACGACGCGCCCCCCTCGGCCGCGGGATCGCAGCCCCCCTCCACCTCGACGTAGCCGGCCGGTCGGAACCGTTCGTCGACCACGCGCCGGGCGAGGGCCTCGGCTCGCCCGGTCAGCGCGGGGTCGTCGGCGGCGCGCGCCACGTAGGCGCACGCGGTCACCGCCGCCAAGCCCTGGGACGGCGCGGCCGACGTCGGTCCGGCCGCCTCCAAGCGGCCGAGCGACTCGCCGATCGCCGTCTGGAAGGCCGCGCGGACGTCGGCGGGGAGGATGTCGATCGCCTGCAGGTAGGCGTAGGTGTCGCCGAGGAGATGGAGGGCCAGGGTCTCGGAGGCGACCGGTTCCGGCGCCTCCGCCATCATGATCATGTCGACCGCCGCGGGGACGTAGCCGCGGAGCGTCACCGCGCGGGAGCCGTGCCAGGGATTGCCGGGATAGGACCATCCCGCCCACCAGGCCGCCCCCATGGGCGAATGACGTTTGACGTTCATCCACACCCCGCCGTCGGCCTCGATCGCCGCGAGGCGGTAGTCGGCTGCGGGGCGGCCCAGCACGCTGATGTCGGGCTGGAGGTCCTCGTCCGGAAGCCGATCGAGCGCCGAACCGAGGAGGAGCCAGTCGCGGTACAGCCCCTCGTCGTCGAGGGCTTCGGTGTCGCGCCGCACCGGCGTCTGCTCCACGTCGAACTCCACCTCGGTCAGCGTCGCCAGATGATCCCGCAGGGTCCGCTGCCAGGGCCGCGACACCGGCAGCTCCTCCGCGCGGGCCGTGGCGACGATGAGTCCGGCCACGATCGCCACCGACGCGAGGGGGACCGCGGCATACGCGACGCCGCGGCGCTCCACGGGCCGGCGGGGGGCGGGGGAGGAGCTGTCTCTTATACACATCTGACGCTGCCGACGATACTCCTTG
>CAWUOA010000276.1:0-4719 GCA_963923225.1 uncultured Planctomycetaceae bacterium | reverse complement strand
GGATACTCGTTGTGCCACTGACGGTTGTAGACCGGCACCCGCATCTCCTGCGGATAGCGGTAGTAGAGGTCGTTGGCGCTACGGAAGTAGCCGTCGGAATAGAAGTTTTGCGGATACCACACGTACGGGTAGTGGTAGAAGCGGTTCCAGTCGGTGGTCGCCGCCGACTGGCCCCAGGTGCCGCCGAAGGCCTTGGGGCCGCCGTAGGGCTGGCCGTTCCAGCCCTGCTGGGCCTCGGCCCGGCCGACGGCGAGGAACGACGCCGCGGCGAGCAGAGCCAGGGCGCACAGATGGCGTTTCATGCGAAGAATCCCCCCTGCGATCGGTCGGGAGGTTCCCCCTGAACCCCCCTGGCCGCACGCCGGCGGCCTCTCGCTCCACCGGCCCGACCGGTGGACGGTCGGGGTCGGGGCGCGGAGCCGGCGGAAAACGGTGCGGCGAAGGGAGGTATCGACCGCCGGCAGGACCGTTCTTCACGGAAAAACCGGCAGGGTCGGTGGCCGGCAGGCGGGCCCCGATCCCGCCCGCGCGACCGCCGGCTCAGGCCCGGCGGGGATCGTCGGGGAGGAGCCCCTCGGCGAGCTCGCGGTCCCACTGCTCCATCAGCGGCCAGGCCGGCGCGCAGGTGCCGAAGTCGGCCAGGCCCAGGTAGCCGCGCAGCCGCTCGATCGTCCTGCCCAGCAGCACGTCGTCCTTGCGGAAGATCGGCCCGTGGCTGGGGAGGAGCCACTCGACGTCGCTCGACGCGATGCGTTCGAGCGAGCGGATGAACGCCGGGATGTCGCTGCCGTGGTGGGCGTCGATGGCGCCGACCGAGCCGTCGCGGTAGATGTTGTCGCCCGAGAGCAGGAGGCCGCCCATGCGGAAGGCGAGCTGGCTGTCGGTGTGGCCGGGGGTGTGCCAGACCTCGAGGCGGCGCGAACCCACCTGAAGCGAGTCGCCATCGACGATCGTGCGGTCGACGGTGACGGTGGGCATGTCGAGGTGGATGTTCTGGGCGGCGATCTCCGCGAACGTCTTGATCCGGTCGCCGGTTCGCAGGGCCTCGACGGCCAGGGGATGGGCGAGGACCGGGGCCTTGAGGAGGGCCTTGGCCTTGGCGAGGCCCTGGATGTGGTCGACGTCGGCGTGGGTCGCCACCAGGGCCTTGCAGGCCGAGAGCGGGAAGTCCATCTGCCGGATCATCTCCACGATCTCGTCGACGCTCTCCGCATACCCGATGTCGACGAGGATCCACTCCCGCTCGTCGTGGACGAGGTAGACGTTGCAGCCGATCCGCCACCCCGCCTGGTGGTTCATCTCGATCACACCGGGGAAGACGGGACGGCGCTGGAGCATCGATCGGGCCGCGGCGGTGGGGCGGGGATGTGATTTGCGGCAATCGCCGCCTTTGCACACACTTGACTGTCGGTGCCGGAGTGTAGCGCGTGCCGGGGGCGGGGGCAACGAGAGGCCCGGGCCTCCGCCCGGCGGCGCCGCGCCGGGGTTTCCCACGTCATCCCTGCCCGTCGCCCCTTCCGCGAGCCGACCATCCCGTGGCAGACGTCTCCCCCTCCGCCGAGCCCGCTTCCCGCTTCGCGGCCTGGGCCGGGAGCGTCGGCGAGCTCTGCGAACTGGCCGAGCGGCTCCTCCCCGTGGCGGCCGACCTCGGCGTGCCCCCGCCCGGAGCGGCCGACGCCGGCCCGCGGGCCGATTGGCACGGCCAACTGTTCGGCAAGCTGCGTCCGCAGGTCACGCGGGAGCCGGTCCTCGTGGCGGCGGTGTGCGGTGGCACGAACACCGGCAAGAGCCTGATCAGCAACGTCCTGGCCGGCGCCGAGATCAGCCGCTCGGTGCCGGAGGCGGCCCGTACGGTGCATCCCGTCGCCAGCCTCCCCCGCGGGCTGGCGACGCCGGAAGACGTCGCCGCGCTCTTCCCCGGCTTCGAGCCGCACGCCTGGTCGAGCGAGGACGACGCCCTCGGCGGCGACGCTCCCGATCGCGATACGATCGTGTGGCGCGAGGATCCGGGCGGACGGCAGCCGCGGCGGCTGATCCTCGTCGACACTCCCGACGTCGACGGCACGCTGCGGGCCAACTGGCGCCGCGCCGAGGCGGTGCGCGACGCCTGCGACGTGATCGTCGCGGTGCTCACGCAGCAGAAGTACAACGACGCCGCGGTCCGGGATTTTTTCGCCGCCGCGGCCGCCGCCGGGAAGTCGATCGTCGTCGTCTTCAACATGGTCGACTGGCCCGGCCAGCGGCCCCGCATCGGCGGATGGCTGGCGACGTTCGCCGCCGAGACCGGCGCCGCCCCCCTGGCCGTCTACGCCGTGCCGCACGACTTCGCCCGCGCGAGGGCGGCGACGATCGAGTTCCACCGGCTGCCGGAACTCACCGGCGGCGCCGCCGATCCGTCCGCCGCCCCGGCCGATCTCGGCGCCGACCTCGTCGGCGCCGACTTCGACCGCATCAAGCTCCGCGCCATGGAGGGGGCCTTCCGCGTGGTGGTCGATCCGGCCACGGGGATGGGGGCCTGGCTCGACGCGATCGAGAACGCCTCCCGCGGCTGGCAGGCCTCGCGGCAGCTCCTGGCCGAGGAGGCGCGCGTCCGCGTCGAGCTGCCGGCGGCGCCGGGCGAGGTGGTGTGGAAGGAGATCTGGGACTGGCTCGAGCCGCGGCGCTCGCGCGTCGACGTGACGCTCTCCGGCGTCTACCGCCGGGCGGGCGCCGCCGCCGCGTGGGCGGGCGAGCGCGTCGGTCTGTGGCGGTCGGAGAGGGAGAAGCGGAAGGATTTCGCCGCCGAAGAGCTGCAGGCGCTGAAAGCGGGCCTCGCCGACTTCATCGACCGCCTCGACGGGGCGCGGAAACGCGACCCGCGCCTGGCCGGTGTCCTCGACCGCACGCTGGTGGCGGGCGACCGGGCGAGCTGGTTCGCCGAGCTCGAACGCCGCCACGCGGCGTTGCCGATGGTCTCGGAGGACTACCGCGCCTTCGTCCGCACGGAGCTCGACCGCTTCTCCGCCGAGAACCCGCGTGTCCTGAGCACGCTGCTGACGGGCCTGAGCCTCGGGTCGGTGGCCCGGCCGTGCGTCACGATCGGGCTGCTCTTCGCCGGCGGTGTGGCGGTGCCGGCCGCCGCCGCGGGGCACGGCCTCGGCACGCTCGTCCACACCTCCGTCGACTGGATCGTGTGGGCGGTGGCGCCGCTGGCCGGGGAGGGGGTGCTGGGCCTGACGATGGCGGGGCTCAAGCCGCTCATCGAGCGCCTCTTCGCCGGTTGGTCGGCCGAGCGCAGCCGCGTCCTCACAGGTACCCTCCATGACGTCGTCCTCGGCGGCGTGCCGGAGGAGATCGACCGACGTGCCTCGGCCGCCGCCCGTCCCGAGGTGGTGCGGGCGCGGCGTCTCCTCCTCGACAGCGCCCGGGAGTTCGCCCCGTGAGCATCCCATCCGATCCCCCGCCGACCCTCCCCGCCGGGCTCGACGACGCCGCCTTCGACGAGCTCGTCACCGGTCTCGACCGCTGGAGCGGGAGCCTTCCCGAGTGGCCGCCGGCGCGGCGCGTGCGCGCCGAGTGGGAGGGGGTGGCGCCGCGCCTCGACCGCGCCCGCCGGGAGCTCTCCCGCGTGCTGGTGGTGGGGGTCCTCGGCGGCACCGGCACCGGCAAGAGCACGCTGGTCAACGCCCTGGCCGGCCGCGAGGTGAGCCAGGCCGGCGACGTCGCCCGGCCGACGACCGTCAGCCCGGTGGTGGTCGTGGCCCGCGACGTCGACTGCTCGTGGCTGGCGCTCGACGGCGTCGGGGCCCGTGTCGTCACCAGCGACAGCCCGGCCGTGGCCAACATCGTCCTCATCGACTGCCCCGATCCCGACACGCAAGGATCCGATGGGCCGAGCGCCGCCGCGGCCGCCGGCGACGGCCACCACAATCGCGACCTCCTCGAGCGGATCCTCCCCTCGTGCGACGTGATCCTGCTGGTGGCCACGGCGCAGAAGTACCGCTCCTGGATCGTGGCCCGCGAGGTGGCGGCCTTCGCCCCCGGCCGGCCGCTGCTCTTCGTGCAGACGCACGCCTCGCGCGATCCCGACATCCGCGACGACTGGCGGCGCGAGCTCGAGCGGCAGGGGATCGAGGCCCCGGCGATCCACCGCGTGGACGGCGTCGACGCGCTGCGCCGGCAGGTCGCGGGGCTCGCCCCGGAGGCGGGCTTCGCCGATCTGGTCCGCGCCATCGACGAGGAGCTCGTGGGGCGGGCGGCGCGGCGGGTGCGCCGCACCGGCGCCCTCGACCTGGCGGGCTGGTTCGTCCGCCAGGCGCGGGCCGGCCTCGAGCCGCTCGACAAGCCGGTCGCCGACCTCGCGGCAGGCGTCGACGGCGAGCGCCGCAGGCTCGAGGGGCTGATGGAGAAGGCGGTGGGCGCGAAGCTGCGTTCGAGCCGTCCCGCGTGGCTGCGCGTGATGCAGGACGAGATCGTCGAACGCTGGCAGGGGGGGCCGTTCGCGATGTTCCTCCACGCGCTGGGGGGACTCGGCGCGCTGTGGCCGCGCCTGCGGGCCGGCGGGTTCGTCGGCAGGATCCTCGCGGGGCAGGGGGTGCCTCCGGTGTCGGCCGGCGACGGTGCCTGGCAATCGATCGAGGAGGTGGGCCTGTCCGAGGCCGACGTCGAGCAGTCGAGGAGCGTGTTGGTGGGGCTCTCCGCGCGGGCGGCGATCGGCGAGCCGATGACCGGCAGGACCCG
>CAWUOA010000275.1:0-4727 GCA_963923225.1 uncultured Planctomycetaceae bacterium | reverse complement strand
TTCGTCCTCCTCTCCAAGCTCGTCGACCGGATGCTCGGCGACCAGTGGTGGACCTTCCTGGTCGCTGCGGCGGGGATCTTCCTGCTGCTGGCGCTCTCCTTCCGCAGCGTGCTCCTGGCGCTGGTGGCGCTGGTGCCCAACGCCCTGCCGATCTTCGTCGTCCTGGGCGTGATGGGCTGGTGCGGGCAGAAGATCAACATGGGCACCGCGATGATCGCCGCGGTGTCGATGGGCCTCTCCGTCGACAGTTCGATCCACTATCTCGTCGCCTTCCGGCGCCGCCTCGCGGGGGGCCACGCCCTCCCCGCGGCCCTCGACGTGGCCCACCAGACCGCGGGCCGCGCGATGATCTTCGCGACGCTGGCGCTGGTCGTCGGGTTCCTGGCCCTCACCACCAGCGGCTTCATCCCCACCGTGTCGTTCGGGGCGCTGACCTGCCTGACGCTCGTCGGCGGCTTGGCGGGCAATCTCGTCGTCCTCCCGGTCCTGCTCGCCCTCCTCGAGCCGTGGCTCGTGCCGGGGTGCCGGGGAGAGGGAAAACCGCTACAACAATCCGGCGCCGACTGACCGACAGCCCCGCCCCGAGGAATCACGCATGACTTCCGAGTTCTCCGCCTCCTCCCCGCGCGCCGGATTCCGTGCCGACTCCTCCACCCGGCCGGAGGCTGTTCCCGCCGACGCGCTGGTCGTCTTCGTCCACGACGACGGCGTGGCGGGGGGCTCGGCCGCCGAGATCGACAAGGCCACCGGCGGGCTCCTCGCGCGGCTGTTCGCCTCCGGGGAGATCACCGGCAAGAAGTACGAGTGCGTTTCGATCCTGGCGCCGCAGGGCGTGGCCGCGGCGCAGGTGCTCGTCGTGGGACTCGGCTCCCGCGCGACGCTCGACCAGGGGACGCTCTACCGGGCCGCCGCCACCGCCACTCGGGCGCTCTCCACCCGGCCTCGCGAGAAGGTGGTCCTCGTCGCCGACGGCTCCTGGTCGACGCGGCAACTGGAGCAGGCGGTGGCCGGCTCCGCGACCGGCACGATCGGGCAGGACCTCTACCGGGCCGAGAAGAAGCGCACCCCCTTCGGCACCACGATCTGGGCCCACGCCCCCGCCGAGGCGGTGGCCACCGGCACCACGATCGCCGACGGCGTGAACCTCGCCCGCAGGCTCGTGAACATGGCCCCGGACGACCTCTACCCGCAGACCTTCTCCGAGGCGGCGGCGGCCGTGGCGGGACGGACCGGGATGGAGATCGACATCTGGGACGAGCACGAGCTCGTCCGCGAACGCTGCAACGCCATGCTCGCCGTCGGCCGGGGCAGCTCGCGGTCGCCCAGGCTCGTGAAGCTCACCTACCGCGGCCCCGGCAAGGCGGCCGGAGCTCCCGAGATCGCGCTGGTCGGCAAGGGGGTGACGTTCGATTCCGGCGGGCTCTCGCTCAAGCCGTCGGAAGGCATGCTGACGATGAAGTGCGACATGGCCGGCGCCGCGGCGATGGTGGCCGCGGCGGCGACGATCGCCGCCCTCCGCCTCCCGGTGAACCTGGTCGCCGTGTGCGGCCTGGTGGAGAACATGACCGGCCCCGCGGCCTACAAACTCGGCGACGTGATCACCGCCCGCAGCGGCACGACGATCGAGATCCACAACACCGACGCCGAGGGGCGCGTCGTCCTGGCCGACGTCCTCGACGTGGTGCGCGAGATGGGCCCGAAGCGGATCGTCGACGCCGCCACGCTCACCGGCGCCTGCATGGTGGCCCTCGGCCACGACGTCGCCGGCCTGTTCACCAACGACCAGGCGTGGTGCGACTCGATCGCCGCGGCGGCAGGCACCGTCGGCGAGCGGGTCTGGCAGCTGCCGATGGACGCCGATTACGACGAGCAGATCCGCAGCGAGGTCGCCGACATCAAGAACGTCGGCGACGGCCGCTGGGGCGGGGCGATCACGGCGGCGAAGTTCCTCGAGCGCTTCGTCGGCGGCATCCCCTGGACCCACGTCGACATCGCCGGCCCCGCCTTCGCCGAGAAGCCGCGGCCCTGGATCGACGGCGGCGGCACCGGCTTCCTCGTGCGGACGCTGGTGGAACTGGCCCGGGGCAGCGCCGACTGAGTCGGCCGGCCCGTCAGCCGCGGCCGAGCACCCGCTGCACCTCGTCGGTCGTCACCGGCGAGATCACCCCGCGTTCGGTGACGATGCCGCGGATGAGCCGCGCCGGCGTGACGTCGAAGGCGGGATTGAAGGCCGCGGCGCCGGCCGGCGCCACCGGCTGCCCCCAGGGGCTCGTCACCTCGGCGGCGGCACGCTCCTCGATCGGGATCTCGGTGCCGTCGGCGATCGAGAGGTCGAAGGTGCTCGACGGCGCCGCCACGTAGAAGGGAACGCCGTGGGCCGCGGCGAGGACCGCCAGGCCGTAGGTGCCGATCTTGTTGGCGGTGTCGCCGCTGGAGGCGATGCGATCGGCACCGACGATGCAGGCCGCGATTCGGCCGGTGGCCAGGAGGTGCCCGGCGGCGGCGTCGACGAGGACCGTGACGGGGATGCCCCGCTCGACGAGTTCCCAGGCGGTGAGCCTGGCCCCCTGGAACAGCGGCCGCGTCTCGTCGGCCCACACCCGGAACCGGCGGCCGTCGGCCCAGGCGGTGGTGATCACCGCCAGCGCCGTGCCGTCGCCGCCGGTGGCGAGCGCCCCGGTGTTGCAGTGGGTGAGCACGTCCCCCTCGGGGAGAATGTCGGCGCCGAACCGGCCGATCGCCGTGCACAGCCTGCGGTCCTCCTCGTGGATCGCCACCGCCTCGCGGAGGGCCGCCGCGGCGAGCGCGGCGGCGTCGGCCGGGACCGTCGCGTCGGGGAGCGTGCCCAGGACCCGCTCCACCGCCCAGCGCAGGTTGACCGCGGTGGGACGAGCCGCGGCGATCTCCTCGGCGGCGGCGAGCAGATGGGCGCGGGCGGCCTCGGGCCCCATCCCCGCCCGCAGCGCCTCGCCGGCGGCCACCACCACGCCGTAGGCGCCGGCGATGCCGATGGCGGGCGCCCCGCGGACACGGAGGGCCCGGATCGCCTCGATCACCGCGGCGACGTCGCGGCAGTCGCGCCACTCGATCGCCCCGGGGAGCTTCGTCTGGTCGAGCAGGGCCAGATGGCCGTCGTCCCCGCCGACCCATCGCACCGACACCGGCACCGAGCCCGTCATCCTCGCTCCTTTCGGATCTGGTCGAAGTCCGCCCGCCACCCGGCGCGGCCGCTCCCGCGTCGCTCGCCGCTCAATCCGGCAGCGTGCCGCACCGGAGCCCGAAGGCCGCCGCCACCGCCGGTTGCACGAGCGTCCCCCGCCAGACGTTGACGGCGCTCGCGAGGGCCTCGCTCTCGCGCACCCCCTTCTCGACGCCGACTCCCGCGAGCTTGATCACCCAGGGCAGCGTCGCGTTGCACAGGGCGTAGGTGCTCGTTCGGCCGACGGCGCCGGGCATGTTGGTCACGCAGTAATGGACGACGTCGTCGACGACGTAGGTCGGCTCGGCGTGGGTGGTGGGGCGGCTGGTGGCGATGCAGCCCCCCTGGTCGATGGCCACGTCGATGACCACCGCACCCGGCTTCATCAGCGCCAGATCCTCGCGCTCCACCAGATGCGGCGCCCGTGCCCCCGGGATGAGCACGCTGCCGATGACCAGATCGGCCCAGCCGAGGCGCTCGCGGATCGTGTGCCGGTCGGAGTAGAGGCAGTCGATGTTCGGGGCGGTGACGTCATCGAGGTAGCGGAGGCGCTCGAGGTTCGTGTCGAGCAGCGCGATGTTGGCGCCGAAACCGGCGGCCACCTTGGCGGCGTTGGCGCCCACGGCGCCCGCGCCGAGGACGAGCACGTTGGCCGGCGCCACCCCCGGCACGCCCCCCAGGAGAATCCCCCGGCCCATCTGCGGCTTCTCGAGGTACTTGGCCCCTTCCTGGATGCTCATCCGCCCCGCCACCTCGCTCATCGGCACCAAGAGCGGCAGCCTGCCGCGGTCGTCGCGGAGCGTCTCGTAGGCCAACCCCGTGGCCCCGGTGGCGAGAAAGCCCTCCGTGAGGCCGCGGTCGGCGGCGAAGTGGAGGTAGGTGAAGAGCGTCTGCCCGGGGCGCAACAGCGACAGCTCCGCCCGCTGCGGCTCCTTCACCTTGACGATCAGCTCCGCCTCGCCGAACACCTCCTCGGCCGAGTCGACGAGCCTCGCCCCACAGGCCGCGTAGGCCTCGTCGGCCAGGCCCGATCCGGCTCCCGCCGAACGCTGCACCAGGACGGTGTGCCCGCCCCGGACGAGCTCCTCCACTCCCACCGGGAGCATCGACACACGGTATTCGTCCCGCTTCGTCTCCTTCGGCACACCGACGATCATCTGCTTCGCTCCTCTCGGGGGCCCGGGCCGGGCAGCGGTAGGAAAGGCCACGCGGAAATGGAAAGGGGCGGGCGCCGGCCGCGGCGCCCGCCCCGAGACGGTCTCCGGCCCCGGCGGGGCGTCGGATCAGGCGAGCTTGTAGTCGGCCGGCATCGGGATCTTGTAGTTGCCATCCTTGTCCGGCATCACCGGCGGCTGGGCGTCCCAGGACATGTTCTGCGGCATCGTGCGGATGTTGCGATCCATCATCTCCTTGAAGCTGACCTCCTTGCCGGAGTAGGTGGCGTAGCGGGCCAGACACGCCGAGAAGCTGGACGTGGTGCCGTAGTAGGCGTTGTTGAGCGGCGTGTTGTTGCGGATCGCCGCCTGCA
>CAWUOA010000274.1:0-4760 GCA_963923225.1 uncultured Planctomycetaceae bacterium | reverse complement strand
CGCGCGCTTGGTCGAATTTCCGCACCTTCGACATCGTCGCCGAGCCCCAGTCGCAATAGTTGCACGAGTACGGGCAGCCGCGGTTGGTCTCGAACGTGGCGGCGACCACACGGTCGCCGAGGCCGGCGATCATGCCCCGTAGCCGATCGACCTGCAGGAGGTACGGACTGTGGTCGAACGCGGCGGGCAATTCGGCGTTGCCGGTGAACAGATGCGGGGGAGGCGAGGCCTGCCCGGCGTCGGCGACGACCGGGAGGGCCGCCGACGGGCGCGGCAGGCAGAGCCCGGGGATCGACGCCAGATCGAGCGTGCCGGCCGCCATGCCGTCGAGAATCCGGCTGAACGGCACTTCGCCGTCCTTGATCACGATGGCGTCGACGTCCGGATGCTTCCGGAAGAAGTCAGGGTCCTTGAAGTCGGGGTCCGGGCCGCCCGCGACCACGAGGGCCTCGGGATTGGCTTCCTTCACGGCCCGCGCGAGCCGGAGATTGAGGTGCCAGTTCCACGTGTAGCAACTGAGCCCGACGACGTCGATCCGCACGCCCCGCAAGTCGTCCACCTGCCGGAGCACGCTC
This sequence comes from uncultured Planctomycetaceae bacterium, assembly GCA_963923225.1. GTDB lineage: Bacteria > Planctomycetota > Planctomycetia > Pirellulales > UBA1268 > QWOP01. Next base: position 4,185 of record CAWUOA010000274.1, on the reverse strand, counting down.
TCCCGGTCGAACAGCGGGTCGAGCCACTCGATCGCCTCGGAGCGAGCGCCATGGCGCTCGTGATACGACTTGAGCACGGCCCACATGTAGGGCAGAAACAGGTTGCCCGTCGGGGCTCCCGGCTCGCAGATCAACACGTTCAGAGGAGCTGTGCGGGCGGCGACGATCACGCGGGAACCGTACTCCTTTCGTGGCAGCGCTCTCCGACATCCATCCTACCATCGGCACGCCGGCACCCCCGCCCGTTCCGCTGTTTCCCGGGCCATCCGGGATGATAGGTTTTCGGCACGGCGAGCCGGTCGCATGACCGTCACGACCGGAGACCATGCCTGAAGGCGCCCGCCCCCGACCCGAGCACCATGACGCGCTGTTGCTTTCTCCACGTGGGTGCCCCCAAGACCGGCTCGACGTCGATCCAGGACGCCTTGTTCCGCGACCTCGGAGATCGCCGCTTCCACTCCGTGCGGGGGGGATGGCCCAACGGCAGCTTCGCCGTCAACAGCGTCTTCGACCCGCCCCCCGAGAACGAATGGACGTTTCACGCGATCGGGCACGAGGGCCGGTTCGAGGACTTCCGCGAGCGGTTCGCCCGGCGGCTCGACGAGGAGTTCGACCAGGCGCGGCACCTTGGCGCGCATACGGTGATCTCCGCCGAGTCGATCTGGACGTCGAGTCGGGAGGGGCAGGAGAACCTGCGTCGGCGGCTCGCGGAGGAGCAGGTCGAGATCCGGGTGATCGCCTACGTGCGTCCCTGGATCGGGTGGGGCACGAGCATGTTTCAGGAGGCCGTGAAGGGGGGACGGAAGGTGCTCGCCCTCGGGCACTCACGGGATCGCGACGTCTTCGAGGTGCGAAAACGCCTGGAGACCCTTTTCACCGTGTTCGGCCGCGAACGGGTGACGGTCGGCCTCCACGATCCCGGCCGCTGCGTGGTGCGTGACTTCTGCGCACGGATCGGCCTGGCCCTCCCCTCGGACCGTCGGTGGAAGGTCAACGAGCGACTGTCGTTCGAGTCGCTGAAACTGTTGTTCGCGTTCAACCGCTTCGCCGGTCCGGTGGGGGAATGGGGTCCGCCGAGACCGCAGGGCATGCCGCGCCTCCTCGAGCGACTGCACGATTTGGAGGGCCCGGGCCTTCGCCTCCACTCCTCGTTCCTGAGGCCATGGGTCGCGGAGCGGGAGACCGAAAACGCGTGGATCGAGCGCGAGGTGGGGATCTCGCTGTCGAGCGAGGCCGGGGAAGGGGATGCGGAGGGCGCGGTGGCGACCGAGGCGGATCTGTTCCACTACTCCGAGGCGACCCGCGACTGGCTGGCCAGGCAGGTGGACGCCCGCATGGTCCGCCTTCACGAGGGGCCGGACGCCGCGCGGGCCGTCGCCGATCAGGTCGACCGGCTGCGACGGCGCGATCGGTCGCCGAGGGAGTGACGAATCGAGTGATGGTGGCGTCCCCGGGACTGGACGATCGCCAACAGGGCGGGCTGCTCGGGCCCGTCGAACGGCCCATCGCGTGAATCGAGGTTGCCAGTGACCACACCGTCGCTCCCCGTCGTCGACTTCCTCGGTATCGGTGCCCAACGCACGGCCACGACCTGGCTCCACACGTGCCTCAACCATCACCCCGGCGTGTGGCTTCCGCCGTGGATCAAGGAAGTCCATTACTTCGACCGCCTCGTCCGTGCCGGATTCCCGCCGCCACCCATGTCCCTGCCACTTCCGGGCCTCCTCGAGGTGTGGCGCCCCGGCTCGCTGCTCGGCCGGAAGAAGCGACGGCAAATGCTCTTCGCGTCCCTCCGCGGGCTGGCCTTCGGACAGCGGTTGGGACGGAGAGATTCGGCCCGACTGCTCTCCTGGTGGCTCGACGTCCATCGCCCCGCCCCGAGCTCCGACGCCTGGTATCGACGCCTCTTCCGCCCGGGGGAGGGGCGGGTGAAGGGGGAGATCACCCCCGCCTACGCCCTGCTCGACGAGGCGCGGGTGCGCCACGTCGTCGAGCTGTTTCCCGACATCGGGGTGATCTTCACGATCCGTGACCCGATCGCGCGGACACTCTCCGCGCTGCGGTACGGTCGCGCCTACGCGCAGCGGAACACGTCACCGATCCAACTCGTCGAATCGAAGAATTGCCGCCTCCGCAACGACTACCTGCGCACCATCGACCTGTGGTCGGCCCACATCCCGCCCGAACGGCTACTCGTCTGCTGGTACGACGATCTCGAGGCCGATCCTGTCGCCTTCCTGGGCCGGATCCTCGGGTTCCTCGGAGTCGACGCCTCCCCTGCCGCCGAGATCGTGGCCACGGTGACGAACCAACCGGAGGCGCGCAACACCGCTCCCGAGGTCGCTTTCCCGGAGGAGGTGCTGCGCCGTATCGCCGAGGTCAGCCGGCCCGGCATCGCCGCCCTCGTCGACCGGTACGGAGGCCATGCCGTCCGCTGGCTCGAGCGCTGCGACCGCACTCTCGGCGGGGACCTCTTCGGCGGCTGATCTCGAGGGCCCACCGCCCGCGGCATCATGCGTCGATCGCGACGACCAGGTTCCCGGGACGCGTCCAGCAGCTGCCGTACGCCCTGGGAACGAGGCGCACCGTCGGCTCCGAGAGGATGCGGAGCGGTTGGTCCGCGGTGATCAGGGCCTCGAGCACCATCAACGAGACGTCGAGCAGCAGGCTTCCCGCCGTCCACGGGGCGTCGTCCCGGAGACGCAGGGAGTTCGCCGTCGCCGTTTCGATCAGGATCGGCCGCGGCCCCGTACGGTCGAGCAGACAGCGATCGGGGTCGGTGAACACCGCGGGATCACGATTGGCGGCTCCGACGAACACGTCCACCGTCGCGCCGGCCGGCACATCGAGGCCGGTGTCTCGGATCGCCTCGGCGACCTGACACTTCACCGCCACCCACGTGGGGGCGAGGCGGAGAGCCTCCATCAGGAAGCCGGGAATCGTTTCCGGCGCCTCGCGGAGCCGGTCGAGGAGCGGCGGCTGCCGCGCGGCGACCACCAGCGCGTTGGGGACGACGGTCGACAGGAGGTAGGTCCGGAGCGCCGTGTCGGCGAGGAAACCCGGCACCGCCGCCGCGGTGAGCAGTTCCCGTTCGAGGAGCCGCGGCAGGATCGCAGCGGATGGCATCTCCTTCACGGCGGCGGCCGCGCCGTCCACCCGACTGGGAATCCCCTCCACGGTAGTCGATCGAATGATGTTCTCGCAGACACCCGCGAGGAGTGAAGCCGGACAGCCCATCCACTCGGCGTTGACGTCGCGCGCGATGGCCCTGAGGCACGCCGACAGCATGAAACGGCGGGGTTTGGAGTGGGTCTCGACGTGCCGTCGCACGGATTCCCGGGCGGCATCCGCCCGAGCAGCGCGCGACTCGGCGAGCATGCCCTCGAGCCAGACGCGGCGATCGTCGCGGTCATCCGGAGCGAAACGCAGCGGCGGTATCGAGACCGGCCCGGCCAGAAGGGCACGCGAGACGTCGAACCCGACCGCCACGGGGCGATTCTTCCGGCCGATCCATCCCGCAGGGCGGGCCCAGGCGTGCCACTGCCGGTAGAAGGGGGCGGGATCGGTGGTCGACAGCACGGGGGCGTATTCCGGACGAAGCAGCGCGCTCGAGGTCTCCGTGACAGGGGCCCCTGGAGCATCCGATTCGGAGCGATCGCGGGGGGTATCGGCCGCCGTGGGCACACACCGCGAAACGAAGGCCTTCCATCGCGTTGCCACGGTCGGGGCGGGCCGCAGGCTGCGTGCGTCGTCGAGCGCCCGCCTGACGTCCCGCGTCATCGCGTCCAGGGTGGCCTGCGTCGAGGGAGCCAACTTCCGGCGGCCGCCCCGGCCATCGGTCCGTAGCGACCCCTTCGACGACAGGCCCACGAGACGGGCGAGTCTCGGCAGCAGCGCCCGGGCGGAGCAGAGGTCCTCGTAGTTCACGATCACGAGCCTCGGTCCGAGCGTCGCGGCGGCAGCCAGCGCCGACTCGTTCCTCCTGCACCAGTGGTAGGCGAAAGCCACCACCCGATCCGGGACATCCTTCGTCCACCCCTTCTGCACCCACGAGGCGAAGACGTTCACCGGATCGCGGTACAGCCAGATCAGGCGCAGGTCGTAGTCGTCATATTCGTCCGAGACCGCCAGGAGCGGGCGGCGCACGGTCTCGCGGACGGGTTTGAGCAGCACCGTGCCCGGCAG
>CAWUOA010000273.1:0-4763 GCA_963923225.1 uncultured Planctomycetaceae bacterium | reverse complement strand
GTCTACGCGTACGTCGCCGGCCAGACCCCCGACGGCGTCGGCTCGATCGGGATGATCGAGCGGCTCGTCGGCGGCTGGAAGGGGAAGATCGGGGTCCTCGTCCTGATCGGCTTCGCGGCCACCGACTTCGTGATCACGAAGACCCTCTCGGCGGCCGACGCCGCGGCGCACGTGATCAGCAATTCGCTGTTCGCCGCGAACGCCCCTCCCTGGGCCCACAACCAGATCGTCCTCGCGGTGGCGCTCCTGCTGCTCCTGGGGGCGATGTTCCTCAAGGGCTATTCGGAGGTGGTGAGCATCGCCACGGTGCTGGTCATCGCCTTCCTGGGGCTGTCGCTGATCATCGTGACCAGCGCCCTGTGGTTCCTGATCACCCACCCCGCGCTCCTGCAGCAGTGGTTCGCCGAGATCGCCTCCGGCACCTACCACCTCCACGAGAAGCCGCTCGAGGGCCACGGGCTGTGGGTGGCGCTGGGCATCTCGCTGCTCATCTTCCCCAAGCTCGCCCTCGGCCTCTCCGGCTTCGAGACGGGCGTGCTCCTGATCCATCTCGTCAAGGGGAGCGACGCCGATCCCTCCGACGACGCCGCGCGGATCGCCAACACGCGCAAGCTGATGCTCACCGCGGCGCTGATCATGTCGTTCTTCCTCATCGGCTCGTCGCTGGTCACCGGCACCAACACCATCATCCCGGCCGACGAACTGCGGATGGAGAAGGACGACGCGGGCGAGGTGACCTACAAGGGGAAGGCCCTCGACCGGGCCCTGGCGTACGTCGCCCACGGCGAGAGCCCCCATGCCGTGAACCCGCTCTTCGGGCCGGTCTTCGGCACGGTCTACGACATCTCGACGATCCTCATCCTCTGGTTCGCCGGAGCCTCGGCGATGGCGGGGCTCCTCAACATGGTGCCGCGCTACCTGCCGCGCTACGGCATGGCCCCGGAGTGGGCGGCGGCGTACCGGCCGCTCGTCGTGGCCTTCACGATCGTCAACCTCCTCGTCACCTGGGCATTCCGTGCCGACGTCACCGCCCAGGGCGGCGCCTACGCCACCGGCGTCCTCGTCCTCATGACCAGCGCCTGCATCGCGTCGCTGGTCCACATGCAGGTGGAGGCGACCCGCGACGGCGTCGAGCACCATCCGCTCAAGCGGCTGGCATTCGCGCTGATCACGCTGGTCTTCATCTACACCACGATCACCAACATCACCGAGCGGCCCGACGGCATCATCATCGCCTCGATGTTCATCGCCTCGGTGCTCGTGATCTCGATCGTGTCGCGCGTGTGGCGGAGCCAGGAACTGCGGCACAAGGAGTTCCGCTTCGCCGACGACTCCGCCCGCATGCTGTGGACCGACATCTGCACCGAGGGGGCCTTCCGCGTCCTCGTGCCGCACCGCCCGGGCAGCCGCTCGCTCGACGAGAAGGAGGCGGAGGTCCGCCGCCGCCACCGCATCCCGGCCGAGGTGCCGATCGTGTTCCTCGAGGTCCACTACGGGGACACCAGCGAGTTCCACAACGCCCCCATCCTCTCGGCGCGTCAGGAGGGGGAGCGGTTCATCATCGTCGCCCGCGACGTCGTCAGCGTGTCGCACACCATCGCCCAGATCGCCATCGAGATGACCCGCTCCGGAGCGCCGCTGGACGTCGTCTTCGGATGGAGCCAGGGGAGCAGCCTGAAGCTGGCCTTCGAGTTCCTCCTCTTCGGCCAGGGGGACGTCCCCAACGTCGTCTACGACCTGATCGAGAAGGCGGTGCCGGAATCGGGCCGCCGGCCGACGGTCCTCGTGGGATAGAGCGGGCCGGACCGCGGCCTACCGTGCCGGCTTCGGATTCCAGGCCTCGTCGAAGAAGTCGGCGGCCACGATCCGCCCCGGGGCGTCGGCGTCGGGGGGGACGGAGATGTCGACGACCGCCCAATCCGGAAGCCGACGGTTCTGGAGGGCGTTGCTCTTGTCGTCCCCCTCGCGGAAGGTGAAGCCCGAATTGAGGACCAGACTCCGCGTCGCCCCCTCGGGCGCGAGCGGATTGGGGGCGAAGAGCAGCGGCACGTGCCCCGCCCCCGGATGGCGCTTGGCGTGCGGCGAGCCGGGGCCGATCACCACCTCGTCGCTCGTCCAGGCCAGGGGCAGCCCCGGCAGCGCCCGGGCGAGGAGCGGATTGGAGCGCGGGTCGCCGAAGAGGACGAGGTTCTTCGTGCGGAGGATCTCGTCGGTGACGTCCTTCGCCTCCACCACCGGCAGCTCGCCGCGGTAGAAGTCGTGCCAGCGCCGCCGCAGATGGGCGAACTCCTCCGCCACGAAGCGGTCGATCGCCGGCGAGAACCCGGGGCCGGAGGGAGGCACGACGACGAACGGCGCGTCGAACGCCTCGTCGATCGGCCCGGTGAGCCCGGGACGCTTGCGCCGCAGCGGCAGCGTGGACGGGTCGACGAGGCCCCACGCGCCGTCGGGGGCGAGCCCGGCGCGTGCCAGAACCACGGCGTCCCCGTCGGCGCCCGACTCCCGCCCGATCACCGTGCCGTCGATCTCGATCCCGAAGCGCCCGGGGAGGTCGCCGATTCGCACCGCGGTGACGTTCTTCGTGGCGACCACGACGCGCGACGCCTCCCGATCGCGTGTCGCGTCGATCCGCGCCGGCGCACAGTGCTCGCCGAGGCCGAGCGGCTCGATCCACCATGCCCCGCCGTCGGCGAGCGTCGTGCCGGCCCAGTGGACGGTGTCGGGTGAGCGCGGCCTTCCGGCGGCCACCGCCGGCGCGAGGAACCCGGCGATCGCCTTCCGGGAAGGATCGTCGTAGCGGTGCTCCATCCCGGCGCCGATGACATGCGGGATCTCGCGGCCTTCGGCGGCGAGCGTCGCCACCATGATCTCGCTGGCGGCGCGCTGCCGGTCGTTCTCGCCGGAGTAGGCGATCACCGGGACGTTGAGGAGGTTGCGGGCCACCGGCGGGGTGTCGGTGAGGAGCCAGGCCCGCGACTCCCACGGCGGGACGTCGTCGGGCGACATCCCCATGAACCGCGCGGTGTCGACGAATCCCGCGCCGCCATGGACGGCGCAGAACCGGTCGACGCGGCGGGCGCCGATGCCCCATGCCCCGGCGCCCCCCATGGAGAATCCGGCGAGCACGATCCGGTCGCGGTCGACCGGGACGATTCCATCCAGTGCGTCGAGCGCCTCGAAGACATCGCCCACGCCCGGCCCCTTCCAGCCGTTGCAGTAGCGGCCGAAGGGATGGAGGACGATCGCGTCCTCGGGGAAGAACTCCCCCGTCTTCCCCGCCTTCGCGCGGAGGAAGTGGAGGTCGGTGTCGCGTTCGCCGCGGCCATGGAGCCAGATCCACACCGGCACCGGCTTCGTGCGGTCGAGCCCCTCCGGCACGACGATGCCGTAGGGCTGGAGCGAGCCGTCGAGGCGCGACCGGTACGCCAGGGGGACGTATTGCCCGTCGCGCCACGTCGGCCCGCCGGCGGCGAGGGCGTCGAGCCGTCTCTCCGCCTCGTCGAGCGCCCACGCGGCGCGTTCGAGATGCGCGGGCTCCCACCACTCGCCGACGTCGAGCGCGTACTCCACCGCCTTGGGGAACACCGCCACCTCGGCGCGGACCGCGTCGTCGGGGAAGGCCGTGGCGGCGATCCGGGCCCGGAGCTTCCCCAGCCGCCCCGGCACCGCCCGCCAGGCCGCGGCCTTGTCGGCGTCGAGCTTGGCGACGAGCTCGTCGAGCGCCGGCCCCGGCGGCGGGAGGCGGCGCGGGATGCCGGAAGCCGCCGGCGCGGCGGCCGCCGGCTTCGCCGGATCGTCGGTGGTGGCCACCAGCTGCGACGGCGGCGGCGTGAACGACGCCTCCTGGCGGCGCGCGAGGGCCACCAGCTCCGCCGCCACGGCGGGGTGCTCGGCGGCGACGTCGAAACGCTCCCCCGGATCGACGCCCAGGTCGTAGAGGAGCGGCGGGTCGTGGGCCACCGGCGTCGGGTCGCCGTAGGCGGCCTGCGTGAGCAGGTGGGCCTTGTGACGGCCGCGCCGCACGGCGAAGAGCCGGGCGCCGCGGTAGTAGTAGAAGGCCTCGCGCGGCACGCCGTCGGGCTCCTCCCCGCCCGCGGCGAAGAGCACCGGCGACAAGTCGACGCCGTCGATCGGTCGATCGGCGGGGATCGCGGCGCCGGCCAGCCGCGCGCAGGTGACGAACAGGTCCATCGAGGTGGCCACGCCGTGGTGGACGCGGCCGGGGCGGATCCGGCCCGGCCACCGCGCGATGCCCGGGACGCGCATCCCCCCCTCCCACGTGCTCCCCTTCCCCTCGCGGAGCAGCCCCGCCGAGCCTCCCTGGCTCCCCATCGTGAGCCAGGGGCCGTTGTCGCTGGTGAAGACGACGAGCGTGTCACGGTCGATTCCCCGGGCGGCGATCGCCGCCAGCAACCGCCCCACGCCGGCGTCGAGCTCCTCGACGACGTCGCCGTACAGGCCGCGCGGGCTTTTTCCCCGGAACTCCGCCGACGCGAACAGCGGGACGTGCGGGAAGGAGAGGGGCACGTAGAGGAAGAACGGCTCGTCGGCGGAGCGCTCCACGAAGGCCGCCGCCTCGTCGATGGTGCGCGCCGTGAGCGTGGTCTGGTCGGCGGGCCGCTCGATCACCTCGCCGTCCCGCCACAGCGGCGCGTTCCACCAGGCCGGATCCTGGTCGGGGCGGCCGGGGGCGCCGGCCGGCGCGCCGGGGGCGGGGTCCATGTCGTTGGAGTGGGGGAGGCCGAAGAAAAAGTCGAAGCCGT
>CAWUOA010000272.1:0-4805 GCA_963923225.1 uncultured Planctomycetaceae bacterium | reverse complement strand
CGGGCCTGGCCAGCGTGAACTCGATCCAGATCAAGCTCCGGCCCGGCGCCGACCTCGAGACGGTGCGCGACCGGCTCCGTGCCGCCTTCCCGGCCGACATGTACGCCGTCTCTTCCTGGAAGGACAAGCAGGGCCCGCTCCTCTCCGCGGTCGACATGGAGATGGCGGTGCTCAACATCCTCCTGTTCATGATCGTCGCCGTGGCCGGCTTCGGCATCCTGGCGATCTTCTTCATGATCGTGGTGGAGAAGACGCGCGACATCGGGATCCTCAAGTCGCTGGGGGCGAGCTCCTCCGGCGTGGCGGGGATCTTCCTCGGCTACGGCCTGTTCCTCGGACTCGTCGGCGCCGGCGCCGGCCTGGCCCTCGGCCTGGGGATCACCTGGAACATCAACCGCATCCGGGCGGCCGTCGAGTGGCTCACCGGCGAGCGCGTCTTCGACCCGTCGATCTACTACTTCTTCCGCATCCCCACCATCGTCGATCCGTGGACGGTGGCCTGGATCATCGCCGGGGCGGTGGGGATCGCCGTGGCGGCCAGCGTCCTGCCGGCGCTGCGGGCGGCGCGGCTGCACCCGGTGGAGGCGCTGCGGCATGATTGAGATCGCCCCCGGCTCACCCCTGCTCGAGGTCCGCGGCGTGCGCAAGGCCTACCGCTCCGGCGGCGGCCGCCTCGAGGTCCTCCGCGGCGTCGACTTCGAGGTCGAGCCGGGGGGCTTCGTGTCGGTGATCGGCCAGAGCGGCTCCGGCAAGAGCACGCTCCTCCACCTGATGGGCCTCCTCGACGCGCCCGACGCGGGGGAGGTGCACCTCGCCGGCGGCCGGATCGACGACCTCCCGGCGGCGAAGCGCGACCGCCTCCGCAACACCGACATCGGCATGGTGTTCCAGGCGTACCACCTCCTCCCCGAGCTCTCGGCGCTGGAGAACGTGCTCGCGCCCCTCATGGTGCGCTACGGCGTCGCGGCCTGGTTCCGCGAGGCGCGGGAAGCGCGGAAGCGGGCCACGGCGCTGCTCGAGCGCTTCGGCCTCGGGGGCCGGCTGACCCACAAGCCGCGGCAGCTCTCCGGCGGCGAGATGCAGCGGGTGGCGATCGCCCGGGCGCTCGTCGGCCAGCCGCGGCTGCTCCTGGCCGACGAGCCGACCGGGAACCTCGACGAGGCCAGCGGCGCGGGCATCCTCGACGCCCTCTGCGAGTTGAACCGCACCGACGGCCTTTCTATAGTTCTCGTCACCCACGATCAGTCGATCGCCAGGCGGGCGGACCGGATCGTGCGGCTGGTGGCCGGGCGGGTCGAGGACGCGTGACCGCGTCCGGTACCCCGCCGACCGCGGCGGTCCGTCGCCCGGCCCTTCCCCTCTTCCGGAACCGCCCCCATGCCCCGCATCGTCTCCATGAACGGCCGCCTCGTGCCCGAGGCCGAGGCGACCGTCAGCGTCTTCGACCACGGCCTGCTCTACGGCGACGGCGTGTTCGAGGGGATGCGGGCCTACGGCGGGCGGGTGTTCCGCATGCGCGAGCACCTCGACCGGCTCTGGGACAGCGCCCGGGCGATCGCCCTGGAGATCCCGACCACGAAGGACGCGCTCGCCAGGGCGGTCGACGATTGCGTCGCCGCCAACGGCCTCCCCGACGGCTACATCCGCCTGGTCGTCACCCGCGGCTCCGGCACGCTGGGCCTCGATCCGAACCGGACCCGCGACCCGCAGGTGATCGTGATCGTCGACACGATCGCCCTCTACCCGCGCGAGCACTACGAGCGCGGCCTGCGGATCGTGACCGCCGCCACGCAGCGATCGCATCCGGCCACCCTCTCGCCGCGGATCAAGTCGCTCAACTACTTGAACAACATCATGGCCAAGCTCGAGGGGCTCCAGGCCGGGTGCGTCGAGGCGCTGATGCTCAACCACAAAGGCGAGGTGGCCGAGTGCACGGCCGACAACGTCTTCGCGGTCCGCCGCGGCGCCGTCCTCACCCCGCCCCCCGACGCCGGGATCCTCGAGGGGATCACGCGCGGCGCGGTGATGGACCTGGCCCGCTCCGCCGGGATCGAGTGCCGCGAGGCGACGCTCACCCGACACGATCTCTACACCGCCGACGAGGTGTTCATCACCGGCACGGCCGCGGAGGTGGTGCCGGTGGTGGAGATCGACGGCCGGAAGATCGGCGACGGGGTGCCGGGCCCGGTGACGAAGCGGCTCTCCGCCGACTTCCACGCGCTCGTCCGCGGCTGACGCGGCGGGCGCGAGCCTTCAGTCCCCGAGCAGGTGCTCGCGGACGAACATCACCGTCGCCCAGAACTGGAAGTCCATGTTCGGCTTCTTGCGGAAGCCGTGCCCCTCGTCCTTGGCGTTCAGGTACCACACCGGGCCGCCGTTGTCGCGGACCTTCGCCACCATCTGCTCGGCTTCGCTCGCCGGCACGCGGGGGTCGTTGGCCCCCTGGACGACGAACAGCGGCTTGGTGATCCGGGCCGCGTTGTTGAGCGGGGCGATGCGCTCGAAGAAGGCCGCCACCTCCGGCACCCGCTCGTCGCCGTACTCCACGCGGCGGAGATCGCGCCGGTAGCTCTCGGTGTTCTCGAGGAACGTGCGGAAGTGGGAGATCCCCACGACGTCGAGCGAGCAGCGGATGCGGTCGTCGTAGGCCGTGGCGCAGGCGAGGGTCATGAAGCCGCCGTAGCTCCCTCCGGTGACCATCACGCGCGAGGGATCGAGATCGGGGCGGGCGGCGATCCAGTCCAGCAGGGCCCCGATGTCGTTCACCGAGTCCAATCGCTTCAGGCCGTTGTCGAGCTTCACGAACGACTTGCCGTAGCCGGTCGAGCCGCGGACGTTGGGGTAGATCATCGCCACGCCGAGCTCGTTCATGAAGAAGTTGTTGCGGCCCTGGAAGATCGGCCGCGACTGCCCCTCGGGGCCGCCGTGGATGTTGACGATCACCGGCCGCCGACCCTCGAAGCCGGCCGCCGCCGGGTAGAGGAAGCCCGACAGCTCGACGCCGTCGGCTCCCTTCCAGCGCACGAGCTCCGGTTCCACGAGCGATTCCGCCACGAGCCCGCCGAGCTCGCTCTCGGTCCAGCGGCCGACCTCGCCGGTGAGCGCGTCCCACACCCAGACGTCGGCGGTGGAGCGGGCCGAGCCGACGGTGAAGGCGACGTGGCGGCCGTCACGGTGCCACTTCCCCCCGCCGATCACCCCCTCCGGCAGCCCTTCCACCGGCCGGCGTTTGCCGGACGCGGTGTCGAGAACCCAGGCCCGGGAGACGCCGGCCTCGTTCGTCACGAAACAGAGGCTGGCTCCGTCGGCGGAGAGGTCGAAGCCCTCGACGTCCCAGGGGATGTCCGCCGACGCCGGCTCGATGGCGCCGCTCGACGGCGTCCACTTCACCAGCCGGGCGAACTCGGCGCCCTTGTCGCACGTCGTCCAGATCGAGGCGCCATCGGGGGTGAACGTGCCGCCCCCCCAGGCCACCTCGCCGTCGCGATCGTCGTCGAGCCGCGTCTTCTCGCCGCTGGCCACGTCGACGATCCAGCGCTTGCTGCGATTCACCGACAGCGACTCGCCGACGAGGAGCTTGGTGTCGTCGGGCGACCAGTCGAGCACGCTCCAGCCCCCCCCCTCGCACGCGACCACCATCCGGTCGGTCGACGGATCGCGCGGATCCATCACCCACACGTCGCGGTCGGCGCCGTTGCGGCGCGTGGAGGCGTAGGCGATGAGCGAGCCGTCGTGGCTCCACACATGGCCGCCGTTCTGCGAGCGGCCCCCGTCGGAGAGGAGCGTCACCTGCCCGTCGGCCACGTCGAGCCGGTAGAGCTGGGAGAACTCGTTCCCCCCGGCGTCGCGCGTGAAGAGGAGGAAGGCGGCGTCGCGCGGATCCCAGTCGGCGGCGTTCACCGGCTCGGCGAAGAAGGTCAGCTGACGGCGGGCGCCGCCGGCGCGGCGCACCTCGTGGATCTGGTTGGTGGAGCCGAAGCGGGTGGCCACGAGGAGCTCGGCCGCCTCCGGGTGCCAGCCGACGAAGCTCGCCCCGCGCGACTCGGTGTAGCGCCGCACCTCCTCGGCGAGCGCCGCCGGGATCGGCGGGATTCCTTCCGCGACGAGGTTGTCGGTGGGGCGGACGACGGCCGGCGCGGGAGCCGCCGAAGGGACCGGGGCGGGCGTCTGGGCCGCCGCCTGAGGGAGGAGGGCGAGGGCGGAGAGAACGAGACCGACGGAACGGATCGCGCGCATGGCAGGCTCCCGGGGAGGAAGGGAGCATTGTGGCACGGCCGGCGGGCGAATGGCAGCCGGCGGGCTACCGCCGGGGCGGGCGATGGTCCTCGTCGCCGATCTCGTCGTAGCGGGAGACGTAGCCGGGCTGCTTGGCCCGCACGAGCTCCGCCTCGTACTCGCTCACCACCCGCTTCTGGATCGCCTCGCGGGAGGCGGCGTTGATGGGGTGGGCGATGTCGGCGTAGAGGCGCGGCCGGCCGTCGCCGTCGCGTGGCACCACCGCCTCCGGCTGCTTCTTCCCACACTGGTTGCAGAACACCGCCCGGAGCGAGTTCTTGAATCCGCACGCCGGGCAGTGGGCGGAGAGCTTGCGGCTCGGCATCGCCACGAACGGCCCCGACGGACCGACGATGATCTTCAGATCCCGGACGACGAACGCCGCCGAGAGCGTGATCGAACAGAAGGCGAGCAGCCGCTCGGACGGATCGTCGATGAGCTTGATCCGGACCTCGGTGATCTCCATGCCCCCTCCCCCGCGGAACGGTCCCCCAACCTGTCTCTTATACACATCTCCGAGCCCACGAGAC
>CAWUOA010000271.1:0-4819 GCA_963923225.1 uncultured Planctomycetaceae bacterium | reverse complement strand
TTGTTACATTCCCCCACCGGGGCCCTTCCCCTCCCGCGATCCTCCTTGGCCGCCATGAGCCCCGACTACTCCTGGGTCTACGAGATTCCCCCCTGGCGGCTGGCGCTGCTCCTGGTAGGGGCTTTCGTCGGTTTCTACTGGCTCGGGGCGGTGTTCGTCCGACCGGTGCTGCGGATGTTCGTCCGCCGTTCCCCCGGCTTGAACGACCTCATCGGCTACATCCTTTCCTGCTTCTGCGTCTTCTACGGCCTCCTCCTCGGCCTGATCGCGGTCACCGCCTACCAGAACTACTCCGAGGCCGACCAGAACGTGACGCGCGAGGCGGCGGCCCTCTCGGCCCTCTACGAGGACGTCTCCCGGTACCCCGAGCCGTTCGGGCAGGACCTGCGGTGGATGCTCCGCGATTACACGCGCTACGTGATCAAGTACGCCTGGCCGCTGCAGCGCAAGGGCATCGTCCCGGAGGAGGGCAACGTCCGTGCCGAGGCCTTCTTCGACCGTCTCCTCGACTTCCAGCCGAAGACGCCGGCCGAGGAGATCCTCCACGCCGAGGCGCTGCGGCAGCTCAACCACTTCCTCGAGTGCCGGCGGATGCGCCTCTATTCCGTGACCACCGGACTGCCGAGGTCGATGTGGTACGTGATGTACGTGGGGGCGCTGTTCAACATCGTCCTCTGCTGGATGTTCGACACGCGGTTCATGACGCAGCTGGTCCTCGGCGGCATCCTCGCCGCCTTCCTCGGCACGATGATGTTCCTGATCATCGACATGAACCAGCCGTTCCGCGGCGAGGTGAGCATCTCCCCGGACGTGTTCGAGGCCCTCTACCGGCGGATGGACGACGAATGAGCGGCACACGGGAGAAAGGTGACGGCCGTGGCGACGCCGCGAACGGCTCGGAGCCCCGCGCGGCCGCGCCCGCCACGGGGCGCCGTGCGTCGTCGCGACGCCGGTTCCTCGGCGAGGGCCTGGCCGCCACGCTCGCCGCCTCGCGCCTCCTCGCGCCGTCGCTGTTCGTCGGCTGCTCGCTCGGAATACCCCCCCGCGAGACCAAGGCGCTCGTCGGGCTCCTCCATTCCCAGACCGGGCCGCTGGCGATCGGATCGGCGGCGCTGCGCGACGTGGAGCTCCACGCGATCGAGCGGTTCAACGCCGCCGGCGGCATCCTCGGCCACCGCATCGAATCGCGCTGCCCCGATCCCCGCTCGCGCACCGACCTCTTTCCGCGCCGCGCCGAGAACCTGCTCGATGCCGGCGCCGTCGCGCTGTTCGGCTGCTGGACCAGCGCCAGCCGCAAGGCGGTGCTCCCGCTCCTCGAGGAGCGGGGCAGCCTGCTCTTCTATCCGGTGCAGTACGAAGGCAACGAAACATCCCGGAACGTCGTCTACGGCGGCCAGGTGCCGAACCAGCAGGTCCTGCCGGCGATCGACTGGCTCGCGTCGCCCGCCGGCGGCGGCCGGAAGAAGGTGTTCCTCTTGGGCTCCGACTACGTCTATCCCCGCACGACGAACCTCATCGCCAAGCACTGGCTGGCGGACAAGGGGATCGACGTCGCGGGGGAGGAGTACCATCCGCTCGACCTGGAGGACTTCACCCCGGTCGTCCGCCGGATCGTCGACTCCGGCGCCGACTGCATCCTCAACACCGTCAACGGATCGGGGAACCTCGCCCTCTTCTCGGCGCTGGGGGCCGCGGGGGTCGATCCGGTCAAGCTCCCGATGCTCTCGACGAGCATCTCGGAGGACGATCTCCGCTCGCAGCACCGGGGGCTCGCCGAGGGGCACTGGATGCTCTCGAGCTACTTCCAGACGCTCGACTCCCCCGCCAACCGCGACTGGATGGACGGGTTCCGCGCCGAGTTCGGCCGCGACCGGGTCTTCGGCGATGCGATGGAGTCCGCCTGGAACCTGATCCACCTCTGGAAGGCGGCGGTCGAGAAGGCCGGGTCGTTCGCCACGGGCGCCGTGCGGCAGGCCTTCGCCGACGGCCTCTCCTTCGGCGGGCCCGGCGGCCCGACCCGGCTCGATCCCGCCACGCAGCACTGCACGAAGTTCTTCCGGCTGGGGCGGATCCGCCGCGACCGGCTGTGCGACGTCGTCCTCTCCTCGGAGGAGCCCATCGACCCCGATCCCTACCCGCAGTCGGTCTTCCCGGGGTGGAAGTGCGACTGGACGCGCGACGGGCTCGAACGGGGCCCGGAGGTGCCGATCGATGGCTGAGTTCGAGATCGAGTCGTCGGAGGGCTGTCGCTGGGTGAAAGTGACGATCGACGACGACGACGTGCGCACCGAGCGCGGGGCGCTCTACCGCATGGACGGAGCGGTCGAGATGGACGTGCCATTGCCGTCGCTGCGCTCGATGTGGGTGTCGCTGTTCAGCGACGAGTCGATCCTCCGGCCGCGGTACGTCGGCTCGGGGGATCTCTATCTCGACTCCACCTTCGGCGGCTACCACGTCTTCGACGTCGATCCGGACGAGCGGTGGATCCTCGACCAGCGCTGCTTCTGGGCCTCCGACGGCGAGGTGCGACTCGGCATCCACCGGGAGACGATGTGGACCTCGTTCTGGGCCGGCGAGGGGCTGTTCTGGTACAAGACCACGCTCCAAGGCGAGGGGCAGGCGGTGCTCTCCGTCGAAGGCCCCGTGGAGGAAGTGGAGCTCGACGATGGCCGGGTGCTGATCGACGGCGAGTACGTCGTGGCCCGCACCTCGGGGATCACGATGCGGATGGCGCGGCCGGCCCGGTCGTTCCTCTCCCACTGGCTCTCGGGGCAGAAGCTCTCCTGCCTCTACGAGGGCACCGGCAAGATGCTCGTCTGTGCCGTCCCCTACTGGCGCAAGCGGCTGCAGAAGCGACGGGCGGAGGGGGACGAGATTCCCGCCGAGTGACATGGCGACCATCCGTCGGTCTTTTCTCCGCGCCGCCACGGCCCTCGCCGCCTCCCTGCTCTGGCCGGCGGGCGGATCGGGCTGCCCGTTCTGCGGGAGCGTCGGCGAGCCGCTCGCGCGGAAGCGCGACACGTCGACGGTCGTCGCGATCGCCGAGGCCGACGGCCCTGCCCGGCGCGATGCGGCGGGGCTGCTGGAAGAGCCGTTCCGCATCCTCCAGGCCCTGCCCACCGGCGCGGGCGCCGCGGCCGAGCCGCCGGAGCGGGTCGTCGCGCGGGTGGGGGCGCCGGTGGTCGGCACGGCGGTGGTCTTCGGCAGCGCCGACGTGCCGCCGAGATACGGCGCCGTCGCGGCCGACGAGGCGGTGCTGGCCCACGTCGTCACCGCGCCGGGGGCCGATCGGCCGGCGCGGGAGCGCCTCGCCTGGTACGCCGCCAGGCTCGAGCATCCGGCGCCGGCGATCGCCGAGGATGCCTTCGCCGAGTTCGCGGTCGCGCCCTTCGCCGACGTCGCCGAGGCGGCGGCGGCGCTCTCCGAGCGCCCGCTGGCCGACTGGATCGCCGACCCCACCATCGACCAGCGCCGCCGCGGGTTCTACGGGCTGGCGCTGGGCATCGTGGTGGCGGCGGGGCTCCCGCGCGGGGAGCCCGTCACGTCGGCGCCGCTCCGCGCGGCGCTGGCCACGGCGGGGGGCGACTTCCGCGGAGGCGCCGACGGGCTGATGGGCGGCATCCTCGTCGCGGACGGCGCCGAGGGGCTCGCCTGGCTGCTCGACCGCGCCGGGCCCGACCGCCCGGTCGACCAGAGGCAACTGCTCGGGGCGCTGCGCTTCGCCCACGAGACGCTCGCCGACTCGATCCCGCCAGCCGCCGTGGAGCGGGCCACGGCCCGGCTGGCCGGCAGCGTCAGCGTGGCCGCCGACGCCATCGTCGATCTGGCCCGGTACCGGGCGTGGGACGAGCTCGAGGCCGTCGCCGCCTGGTGGGACCGGGCCGCCGACGATCCGCTCCTCCGCCGTGCGGTCGTCGGCTTTCTCCTCGCCTGCCCGCTCCCGGAGGCGGCCGCACGCCTCGAACGCCTCGAACGCGACGCCCCGGAGGCGTTCGCCAAGGCGAAGGCGGCGGCCCTTTCACCGCTCGCCGGCCAGTAGTGCCGGCCGTCAGCGGAGCTGCGTCGCGGCCGCGTCGGCGGGGGTGGTGATCGCCCGGCCCGACGGCGTGTTGCCGGTCTTCCAGCCGCCGAGAATGTCTCCCCAGGCCTTCGTCGGCGGAGTCGCCGTGGCGGGCTCCGCGTACGACACCGGCTGCACGGGCATGCTCCGCGGGGGCAGCGCCGCGGAGGCGGGGGCGGCTCCGGCGGCCGGAGCGGGGAGCGGCGCGGGCTTCGCTCCGGGCGTCTGGGGCGAGGCTCCCTTCGCGTCGGCGCCCTCCTCGGGCGGCGCGGCGGGGTCGAGGGGGCCGAGCTCGGTCGCCTCGGAGCCGGCGCCGGTGGCGTCGAAGTTCTGCGTGATCGGTCCGCGGCTGAAGATCCCGGGGCGGGAGTGGCCGTAGTCGAGGAACAGGCTCGCGTCGCGCTGCCGGGCCCGGCGGTAGGCGTCGAAGTACGCCTTCCCCGGCCACGGACCCTCGGCGAGGAACACGCCGTTGTATTCGAGGAGGCTCCCCTTGCGGTAATGGAGCTGCGAGATCGAGCGGTTGTAGTCGACGACCGATCGGAAGTAGGCGCTCTCGGCGTCGGCCCGGCGGCGCTGGGCCTCGAGGAGCTGGTCGAGCGTCACGGTGCCGGCGTCGTAGGCCGCCTGCACCGCCTCCACCTGCCGTTCGGCGGCGACGCGGCGGTTGAAGTTGGTCTGCGAGAGGGAGAAGTTCGTGTCGACGTTGCGCACCGCCTCCACCAGGGCGTGCGAGACCTCCATCTCCTCGTCCTGGAG
>CAWUOA010000270.1:0-4822 GCA_963923225.1 uncultured Planctomycetaceae bacterium | reverse complement strand
GCCACCGGCGCTCTCGATCCCTCGCCACAGACGCAGACCTGGGCCACGAGCGGATCCTCCGCCAGGGCCCGCTCCACCTCCTCCGGCGGGACCTTCGTGCCGGTCGAGAGGACGAGCGTGTCGACCGAGCGGCCGGTGATCCGCACGCTGCCGTCGGGACCGATCGTGGCGGTGTCGCCGGTGGCGATCCAGCCGTCGTCGTCGCCCCGCGGCGGCGGCTCCCCTTCCGCGACGACGACCTCCAGCGCCCGCGAGGGGGTGCGCACGAGGAGCTCGTCGCCGCTCCCGAGGCGCAGTTCCACCCCCGGCAGCGCCCGTCCCACGCTTCCCGGCAGCGATTCCCGCGGGCTCGCGAGCGTGACCACGGGCCCCGCCTCGGCGAGGCCGTAGCCCTCCACGAGCGCCACGCCGCGCGCGGCGAAGGCGTCGCGCGTGCGCTGGCGCAGCGACGCTCCCCCCGACACGCAGACCCGTACCCGGCCCCCGAGCGCCGCGCGGAGATCTCCGATCGCCCCGGTCTCGGCCGCGCGGGCCAATCGCTCGAAGAACGCCGGCACGCCCAGGATCACCGTCGGCGGCAGGAACCGGCAGGCGTCGAGGACGCGTTTCCGATCGCCGACGACGTTCAGGCAGCTGCCGCGCACCAGCGCCGTGGAGAGGTCGCCGGTGTGCGCGAGCGAGTGGCTGGCCGGCAGCCAGGAGAGACGCACGTCCTCGGGTTCGTCGAGGAACACCGCCGCGGCGGCCATCGCGTTGGCGGCCAGGCCGGCCTGCGAGTGGACGAACCCGCGCGGCCGCCCCGTCGTGCCGGAGGAGAGGAAGATCACCGCGGGCGCGTGCGGATCGGTGGCGGCCAGGCGCCGCGCCACCTCGGCACGCAGCGCGGGCAGGTCGGCGGGGGAGGGTTTCCGGTCCGCGCCGGCGAGACCCTCGCCCGCGGTCTCCCGCCACCGCGCGACGTCGAGGACGCGGTGAGGGGCGCCGAGCCGGCCGAGCGTCGCCGCGCCGGCGGCGACCGGGCCGCCGCTCCACACGAGCAAGTCGGGCGCGAGCCACTCGACCTGCCGGGCGAGTTCCGCGGCGCCGGAGTCGACATGCAGCGGCGCGTGGACGAACCCGCCGAGCAGACAGGCCAGATCGACGACGATCCAGTCGGGCGAATGGCCGCCGACGTGGACGACCCTCGCGCCTCGCGACAGGCCGCGGGCCTCGAGAGCGCGGGCGACGCCGAGTGAGGCCGCGGCGAGGTCGGCCCAGGAGAGACGCACGGCGTCCGCGGCGCCGTCGGGCATGACGGCGATCGCCACGCGATCGGGGGCGTCGTCGAGGCGTGCCGCGAGGAGCCCGAGGAGCGACTCGGCACCGGCCTTCACGGCTCGATCCTCTCCACGAGCATCGCGATCCCTTGGCCGAGGCCGATGCACATCGTCGCCAGGCCGAGCCGATCGCCCCGGTCGCGCATGGCATGGAGGAGCGTCGTCACGATCCGCACGCCGCTGGCCCCGAGGGGGTGGCCGATGGCCAGCGCCCCGCCGCGGACGTTGACGCGCGCCGGATCGAGTCCGAGCTCGTCGATGCAGCACAGCGTCTGCGCGGCGAAGGCCTCGTTGAGCTCCACCAGATCGATCGCCTCGACGCCGACGCCGAGGCGGCCGAGGAGCTTCCGCGTCGCCGCCACCGGGCCGGTGCCCATCTCCGCAGGGGGCACGCCCACCACGGCGCCCGCCACGATGCGCGCAAGCGCCGTGAGCCCCTGCCTCCGCGCGGCCGCGAGCGACGTCACCACCGCGGCGGCGGCGCCGTCGCTGAGGGGGGCGCTCGTGGCCGCGGTCACCGTGCCCAACCCGGGGAGGAACGCCGGCTCGAGCCGGCCCATCGCCTCGAGCGAGGTGTCGCGGCGCACCGACTGGTCGGCCGTCGCCTCCACGAGCCTCCCGGCCTCGTCGAGGCCGAGGACCGGCACGATCTCGGCCGCGAAGGCGCCCGTGTCGGCGGCGGCGGCGGCGCGGGCGTGGCTCCCGAGCGCGTACTCCTCCTGCCGGCGCCGCGTGATGCCGCGCGAGGATGCCAGATGCTCGGCGGTGAGGCCCATCGAGAGCACGCCCCGGCTCGAGCGGGCGACGACGCGCGGGTGGAAGTCGACTCCCTGCTCCATCGGCTCGTGGTGCATGTGCTCGACGCCGGCCACCACCTGCGTGGCCGCCGAGCCCTCGACGACGGCCCGGCTCGCCTGGAGCAGGGCCTCGAGCCCGGAGCCGCACAGACGGTTCACGGTGACGCCGGCGGTGGCGAGGGGCAGGCCCGCCATCAGGGCCACCGCACGGGCGACGTTGCCGCCGAGCTCCCCGCGCTGCTGCGTGGCGCCGACGAGGAGATCCTCGACGCTCGCCGGGTCGATCCCCGACCGTGCCACGGCCGCCGTCACCGCGGCGCTGGCCAGCTCGTCGCCGCGGACGCCGCGGAAGAGCCCGCGGTCGGCGTGCGAGCGGCCGATCGCCGTGCGGCAGCAGGCGACGATCACCGGCGTCTGTTCGGGGTCGCGGGGGAGGAGCGGAGCGGGCATGGCGGTGAGCGGAGGGTTTTCAGTCGGTGAAGCGGCCGCCGTGCAGCAGCGCCGAGAGCCGCGGCGTGGGGCGCATCCTCGAGCCGAGGTCGGCCAGCGGTTCGAGACGGCGGACGATCTCCGCGGCGCCGAGCGAATCGGCCCAGGCGAGCAGGCCGCCGCGGAAAGGGGGAAATCCGAGGGCATGGATCACGGCGAGGTCGATGTCGCGCGCGTCGCGGACGATGCCCTCGTCGAGGACCAGCGTCGCCTCGAGCACCATGGGGAGGAGGAGCCGGTCGGCGATCCGGGCGTCGTCGGGCTTGCCGCCGGCGTGGGGGGGCAGCGCGTAGGGGGCGACGACGTCGGCGACCCCCTCGTCGGGCCGCTCGATCCGCGCCTTGGGGCCGGTGCCGACGTAGCGGTAGAAGCCGTTGCCGGTCTTCCGCCCGAGCCGGCCCGACTTCACCATCGCCGGGATCACCGGCGACGACTCGATCCGGTCGCCGTAGGCGTCGGCGAGCACGAGCCCGGCGTAGAAGGCGGTGTCGAGGCCGATCATGTCGTAGAGCTCGAGCGGCCCCATCGGCATCCCGAAGGCCCGCGCCACCCGGTCGATGCGGCGGGCGCCGATCCCCTCGCGGAGCATCTCCACCGCCTCGTGGAGGTAGGGGCTGAGCATCCGGTTGACGAGGAAGCCGGGGCTGTCGCGGACGACGACGGGGCATTTTCCCAGCCGCTTGCCGTGGGCCACGACCCGGGCCACGGTGTCGTCGGAGGTGGCCGGTCCGCGCACCACCTCCACGAGCATCATCCGCCGCACCGGATTGAAGAAGTGCATCCCGCAGAAGCGCGAGGGGTCGCGGAGCGCCTCGGCGAGCTTGGCGACGGGATTGGTGGAGGTGTTGGTGGCGATGACGGCGCCGGCCGGCACGATCGACTCGATCTCGGCGAGGACCTTCCGTTTGACGTCGGTCCGCTCGACGACGCTCTCGATCACCAGATCGGCGTCGGCGAGCGCCTCCGGCCGGGTGGAGGTCCGCAGACGGCCGGCGAGACGCGTGGCCCGCACCGGATCGGGGCCGCGCCGGACGCGGTCCCACGCCGCCTCCTGGAGGATCTCGGGGACGCCGCGGGCGAGCGTCTCGGGTTGGACGTCGCACAGCGCCACGGGCATGTCGGCCCGGAGGTGGGCCGCGGCGATCCCCGCGCCCATGATCCCCGCCCCGACCACCGCCGGGCTCGTGAACGGTGCGGCGGCGTCACGGTCGCTCCCCTCCCCCACGCCGCTGTCGCGCCGGTTCCGCTCACCGAGCCGGAAGACGCGCACCAGTTGCCGCGCCACCGGCGAGCGGGCCAGGCCCGCGAAGGCGCGCCCCTCGAGCGATTCGGCCTCGGCAAGCGGACTGACGCTGCCTGCCAGCACCGTCTCGAGGATCGCCGGAGGGGCGGGATAGTGCCCGCCGGTGCGGCCGTGGATCACGGCGCCGGAGGTCGCCTCGAGGAACTCCCGCTCGGCGGGGTCGAGGTGCACCGGCGCCGCCACTCGCTCGCGGCGCGCGAGGTGGCCCCCCGTGGCGAGGGCCCGTTCCAGGAGCAAGAGCGCCGCGGCCCCGGCGTGCCCGACGGCGACGCAGGCGTCGACGAGCCCGGTGCGCGCGGCGGCCCGGCCGTCGATCGACTCGCCCGCCGCGAGCATCTCGAGCGCCGGACCGGGCCCGACGAGCCGGGGAAGCCGGACCGACCCTCCCCATCCCGGCAGGAGGCCGAGTTTCACCTCGGGAAACCCGAGCGTGGTCGCCGGGGAGTCGGTGGCGACCCGGAAGTCGCAGGCGAGGGCCAGTTCCAAGCCGCCGCCGAGGCAGGTGCCGTCGATGACCGCGACGGAGGGCCAGGGCCGTTCGCCGAGACGACGCCACAGCGCACGCCCCCGGGCACAGGCCGCCTCGATCGCCGCGGAATCGCCGCCGAGAATCCCCTCGAGCCTCTCGAGATCGGCCCCGGCGAAGAAGGAGCCGGGATTCCCCGAGCGGAGGATCAGTCCGCGCGGCGCGGGGCCCGCATCGAGGGCGTCGAGGCAGCGTGAGAACTCCTCCACGAACGCCGCGTCGATGACGTTCTGCCGCCGGCCCGGCACGACGATCGACAGCGTCACGACCCCTTCCTCGGACCTCGTGGCGTCGATCGACCGGACCGCGTCGCAGGCGGGGGCCGCGACCCGGGGAGGGGACGGGCCGGGGTGATCGTCGGGGCGGGGACTGTCTCTTATACACATCTGAC
>CAWUOA010000269.1:0-4840 GCA_963923225.1 uncultured Planctomycetaceae bacterium | reverse complement strand
TCACGCCAGAATCTTCCCGATCACCTCGCCCGCCACGTCGGTGAGGCGGAAGTCGCGGCCCTGGTGGCGGAGCGTGAGGCGGAGGTGGTCGAGGCCGAGGAGATGGAGCATCGTGGCGTGGAGATCGTGGACCGTCACCGGATCGACCACCGCCCGGTAGCCGATGTCGTCGGTCTCGCCGTGGCTCGCCCCTCCCTTGATGCCCGCCCCCGCCAGCCACGCCATGAACCCCTGCGGGTTGTGGTCGCGGCCGTCGTTCCCCTGCGACACCGGCATCCGCCCGAACTCGCCCCCCCAGATGACGAGCGTCTCCTCGAGGAGGCCGCGCTCGGCCAGATCGGTGAGCAGCCCGGCGATCGGCACGTCGGTCGCGCGGCAGTGGCCGCCATGGTTGCCGGCCAGATCGCCGTGGGCGTCCCACTCGCCGTCGCTGTAGACCTGCACGAAGCGCACCCCCGACTCGACCAGGCGCCGGGCGAGGAGGCACTTCGAGCCGTAGCTGCGGGTGGCGTCGTCGTCGAGGCCGTAGAGGGCGCGCGTGGCCGGGGTCTCGGAGGCGAAGTCGATCATCCGCGCCGCCTCCGACTGCATCCGCCAGGCGAGCTCGAACGACTGGATCCGCCCGAGGAGCTCCGCCTCGCCGGGGCGGACGTCGAGATGGCGGCGGTTGAGGGTGCCGAGGAGATCGAGCTGGCGACGCTGCGCGTCCGCGGAGAGATCGCCCGGACGGGCGAGGTTGAGGATCGGCGTGCCGCGGGGACGGAAGAGGGTTCCCTGGTGGGCGGAGGGGAGGAAGCCGGAGCTCCAGTTGAGCGGCCCCCCCTTCACGCCCGAGTTGTTGCCCAGGACGACGAACCCGGGGAGGTTCCGGTTCTCGCTCCCCAGGCCGTAGGTCACCCAGGCGCCGGCGGAGGGGAAGCCGGGGCGGGCGAGGCCGGTGTTGATCTGGTAGAGCGCCGGGACATGGTCGTTGGAGTCGCTGTGGAGGCTCTTCACGAAGGCGAAGCGGTCGACGTGCCGGGCGACGTTCGGATAGCGATCGCAGACCCACGCCCCGCTCTCGCCGTGACGCTGGAACGAGAAGGGGGACTTCATCAGCGGCCCGGGGCTGCCGTTGAAGACGTCGATCGAGATCCGCTGGCCGTGCCGCTTCTCGAGCTCGGGCTTGGGATCGAAGAGATCGACCGAACTCGGCGCCCCTTCCATGAAGAGCCAGATCACCGATTTCGCCTTGGCAGGAAAGTGCCCCGGCCGCGGCGCGAGCGGATCGATCCCCTCGGGCCCGGCGGCGACGCCGAGCCGCCCTTCGTCGGCGAGCAGACCGGCCAGCGCCACGGCGCCGAAGCCGCCCCCCGCCCGCGCGAGCATGCCACGGCGCGACACGAGGCCGCGTGCGTCGCCGGAGAGGCCGTCGTCGGCGAGGGGGTCAGTCGACATGGAAGAACTCGTTGGAGCCGTAGAGCACCTGGCAGAAATCGCGCAGGGCCCGGGAGCGGTCCGGAGGCGCCGAGGAACCGGCCTGGGCGGCGAGGAACGCGGTCGCCGCGTCGATCTCGGCGTCGTCGGGATCGCGCGCGATTGCGAGGCGGAAGGCCCGCTGCACCCGGGTCCGGTCGTCGTCACCGGCCTCCCGTTCGACCCGCGCCGCGAACTCCCCCGCCACGGTGCGCACGAAGGGGTCGTTGAGCAGGGCGAGCGCCTGCGGGGCGACGGTCGTGCGGTCGCGGCGGCCGCAGGTGGCCTGGGCGTCGGGCTTGTCGAAGGCCTGGAGGAGCGGGTTGGGGACGACGCGCTTGTGGAAGAGGTAGATCGAGCGGCGGCGGACGTCGGGAGAATCGACGAGGTCGTCGGGCCAGGCGTCCTTGAGGTTGCGGGCGACGTTGGCCTCGGCCGGCACCGGGGCCTTCACCGCCGGCCCGAAGGACGCGCGGTTGAGCGTGCCGGCCACGGCGAGCATCGCGTCGCGGAGGCTTTCCGCCTCGAGCCGCCGCGGCGGCATCCGGGCCAGGAGCCGGTCGTCGGGATCGATCGCCCGGCCGCTCGAGTCGACGCGCCGTGCCGACCCCTGCCGGTAGACGGCACTGGTGACGATCATCCGCTCGGTCCGCTTCACGTCGAAGCCGTGGTCGACGAAGTCGCTGGCCAGCCATTCGAGGAGCTCGGGGTGCGACGGGGCGTCGGCGCGGACGCCGAAGTCGCCCACCGTGCGCACGAGCCCCTCGCCGAAGTGGTGCTGCCAGAGCCGGTTGACGAAGACCCTGGCCAGGATCGCCCCCGCCCCCTGCTCGACGTCGGTGAGCCAGGCGGCGAGCGCCGCACGCTGGTACGTCGTCGTCGCCGTGCCGCCGGCCGCGTGCTTGGCGTCGCGGAGGTACTCGGCGGCGGTGCGGCCGCGCGACAGCACCGACACGAGCCCCAGCGTCACCGGCTGGTCGCGGTCGTACCAGTCGCCGCGCTGGAAGAGCCAGGTGGGCCGCGGCTCGGCCGAAACGTCGCGCCAGCCGAGGACCGTCTCCGGGGCTCCCGGCGCGAGCGGGATCTCCGCCCGCTCGCCGCCATGGAAGGCGGCCAAGAGGCCGTAGTAGTCGCGGGCGGGGAGGTGGTCGTACTTGTGGTCGTGGCAGCGGACGCAGCCGAGGGTCAGGCCGAGGAAGCCGGTGCCGATCGTGGAGAGGGTGTCGTCGAGTTCGTTGTAGCGGTTGCGGAGGCGCTCGTCCTCCATCAGCGTGCCGGGGAGCGCCGCGAAGGGGCCGGCGGCGAGGAAGCCGGTGGCGGCGATCGCCTCGGGATCGTGCGGCGCGATCTCGTCGCCGGCGATCTGGAGCCGCACGAAGCGGTCGAAGGGGAGATCGTCGCGGAAGGCGCGGATCACGAAGTCGCGGTAGCGCCAGGCGGTGGGCCGGTCGCGGTCGCTCTCCTGGCCGTCGCTGTCGGCGTAGCGGGCCACGTCGAGCCAGTGGCGGGCCCAGTGCTCGGCATGCTCGACGCTCCCCAGGAGCTCGTCCGTCAAGGCGGCGACGGCGGCATCCGAGTCGGCCGCGGCCGCCGCGGCGAAGGCGTCGACCCGCTCCTGCGACGGCGGAAGCCCGGTGAGGTCGAAGCACATCCGTCGGACGAGCACGCGCGGCGGGGCCGGAGGCGACGGCGCGATCCCCGCGGCCTCGAGACGGGCGAGGATGAAGCGGTCGATCGCTCCGCGTGGCCACGCCGAGTCGCGCACCGCGGGGGGCTCGGGACGCGCGAGGGGACGGAAGGCCCAGTGCTCGCGGGCGCGGGCTTCGCGCGGATCGGGGACGTCGTGCCCTTCGGGCCAGGGAGCGCCCGCGTCGATCCAGGCGCGAACGACCCCCACCGCACGCTCGTCGAGCGGCGGGCCGTCCGGGGGCATGAGCGGCTGGCCGGCGACGCCGGCGAGGGCATGGACGAGCCGGCTCGACGCCGAATCCCCCGGCTCGAGAAGCGTCCCGTGATGGCCGCCGGAGAGGGCCCGGGCGCGGATCCCGAGGTTCAAGCCCCCCGCCTCCTCGTCGGCCGAATGACACTCGAAGCAGCGCTCGCGGAGGATCGGGAGAACGTCGGCGACGAAGTCGACCGGGCCCGTGTGGGGGGGCGGCAGATGGACCGCCTCGGCGGGCTTTGGCGCACCCGCGCGGAAGTTCCGCTCGACCTGCTCCTTCGACAGCGCCCGGGAGTAGATCGCCACGAGCGCCAGCTCGCCGTGCCAGGGCCGTTCGCCGCCGATCTCGTTGGCGACCACCAGCCGGCAGTCGTCGGGCCAACGGTTCATGTCGCCGGCGACGGTGTTCGTGGCGACCTGGCGGCCGTCGAGCCAGAGCGTGACGACGCCGTCGGGCGTGCGCGTGGCGACGACGTGCGTGAGTCTG
Source organism: uncultured Planctomycetaceae bacterium (assembly GCA_963923225.1). Lineage (GTDB taxonomy): Bacteria > Planctomycetota > Planctomycetia > Pirellulales > UBA1268 > QWOP01. The sequence continues at coordinate 956 of CAWUOA010000269.1, read as the reverse complement.
GTCGCCGCGGAGCCGTCGGGGGCCGGCGTCGAGGGGGTGCCGTTGTCGCTGGTGCTACTCGTGCGGAGGCGGAGGTCGTAGCGGCCCTTGTCCTGGGCGAGGGTGACGGCGCGCTTGCTCGTGTCGAGCGACAGGCTCACGATCCGGGCCGGCCCCGTCTGCTCGGGCTCCGAGGGCTCGAGCCAGCACTCGATCGAGAACTGCTGCGCCTGCCGCAGCCGGGAGGTGATCCGCGTCGCCGGGCCGTCGGAGGCGATGGTGACAGGCGCGCTCAGGGCCATGCGTCCGGCGTGGAAGCGCACCGCCTGCGGCTTGTCGATCCGCAGGTCGACCGGCGGCTGCACCCCCGAGCGATCGGGAATCGTGCCGGCCACGTCGGCTTCGAAGGTGTAGAGCGCCTCGAGCCCCTCGGCGACGCGCTCGACCGGCTCGGCGGCGGCGAGCGCCCGCGCGCAGAGCCACAGGATCGCCAGGACCGCCCCGAAGCGTGACGCACGTCGATGCATGGAAACCCGCCGCGGAAGGCCCCGACCACCGCGGCCATGATACGTCCCCCGGGCCGTGGATAGAATGATCGCACGGCTCCCTTCGGCTCCGTGGATCCCTTTCCATGCCCACCTACGTCTACGAGGTCGTGAAGCCCGACGGCAGCGGGGGCGACCGCTTCGAACTGCTCCAGTCGATGGCGGAGCCCGCGCTCGAGACGCATCCCGAGACGGGGGAGCCGGTCCGTCGCGTGATCACCGGCTTCGCCATCGGCGGCAAGGCCAACGACATCGGCAACCCGAAGCTCCTCTCCGACTCGAATCTCGACCGCCTCGGCTTCACGAAGTACGTGAAGAGCGGCGACGGCAAATACGAGAAGACCGTCGGCAGCGGCCCCAGCCAGATCTCGGCCGACGGCTGACCCGGCATGGCCCCGCACGAGTGGACGGCGCTGCGGCGGTGGCTCGCGA